>NZ_KE384606.1:925-1190 GCF_000426905.1 Dolichospermum circinale AWQC131C | reverse complement strand
TGAGAGTATTCTACAAGTGCGTTTTGGTGAAGTTGATGCCGAATTGACAAGAATTATTAACCCGCTGATGGCCATGAGTAGAGAGGAATTTACTCCTTTACTTCTACAATCATCTCGTGAGGAGTTATTAGGGAGATTTTCGGCACAATAGTAATTTATCAGTAATTTATTGTAGGTTGGGTTGAGGGACGAAACCCAACACCTCCTACTATCCTCTGACTAATGTTGGGTTTCACTTCGTTCAACCCAACCTACGAAAATTAAA
>NZ_KE384606.1:454-679 GCF_000426905.1 Dolichospermum circinale AWQC131C | reverse complement strand
CAAGATTATTGAGAATATAGGGTACTAGTCCTTTTTTGCTGAAGAATGATTTAAATAACTTATAAGATATATTCAGATGTATAAGATTTATAGATTTGTAGGTTGGGTTGAAGCATGAAACCCAACACTACACATAAAAACCTAGATTTGTAGGTTAGGTTGAAGCATGAAACCCAACATGAGCGTTGGGTTGCGCTGTCGCTTAACCCAACCTACGGAAAATGG
>NZ_KE384606.1:0-376 GCF_000426905.1 Dolichospermum circinale AWQC131C | reverse complement strand
GGGATTAGGAGTAATTCTAGGGACAACAACCCTAGCTTTAGTACAATACCAATCCGTATCTGCATTAACTGCTGTAGAGGTTAATGATATCGCTAAACCAATCACCGTCATGATTGGAGGACTAGATGGTAAGGGTTCAGGAGTAATTATTGCCAAAAATGGTAATACCTACACTGTGCTGACAGCCAATCATGTGGTGAAAAAAGCGGGATATGGTCTTTATGAGATTATCACCTATGATGGGCAAAAATACCAGATGGAAAACAAAGCTCAAATTCTGGGAAAATTGGATTTAGCCTTAGTCAGATTTACTAGTTCTAAAAATTATCCCCTTGCTAAAATTGCTGATTCTCGCACAGTTAAACAAGGAGCAACG
>NZ_KE384605.1:65599-69449 GCF_000426905.1 Dolichospermum circinale AWQC131C | reverse complement strand
CCATACCTTCTCTCTTCAATCTTATACTCTTTTTGTCTCATTCTTAAGTTAAACTACTATAATACAGCTACCCCCAGTTATTGATATCATGGATAACGCTCCTGAAAAATTACTAATCAACGGCAATTTTTAGGCATTATTAATAATGACTAAATGGCATAAATTATTTAAAATAATTATTTTTACATCATAGCCAAGTACCAGGAATAGTTAAATACTTCTGTCTGTTGGTGGCTAGTCCGGGTAATATAGAAAAAGTCGAAAGTGAACTGGTTTTGATGTTTATGTATAAGAGGTTGTTGGCAAGTTATAAACTTTACCATTTATCTCTCAATATATAAAAGTTACCTTTTGGGTAAGTCCTCATAAAAAAAGACAGAGATTTACCCTGTCCTGAAAATATGATATTTTAGAGTCTTAGGGGATGTTTGAAAAGTCGCTCATAGTGTATCAAATATTTTCATATCCCTTTAAATCCCTCAAATAAAGGGGGACTTAGACTTTAATTCCCTTGTTAAGGGGGGTCAGGGGGGATCTGCAAGTATCCAAAATCACGATCCAAAACTTTCCTAACAACATTTTAGTGGTAAAACTTAGTAACGGTTGCGTTCGCCGCCGTAACCACCCCCTCCTCTGCCACCACGCTCTTCTTTGGGTTTAGCTTTGTTAACTTTCAACTGCCGTCCCAACCATTCAGCACCGTCAAGAGCAGCAATTGCGGCTTGTTCTTCTGCGTCTGATGACATTTCGACAAATGCAAAACCTCTAACACGACCAGTTTCTCTGTCTGTTGGTATTTGGACTCTCTTAACAGTTCCATACTCTTGAAAAACCTCTTTCAGGGCGTCTTCCGTAACCTGATAGGATAAATTACCGGCATAAATTGACATTGAATAGCTCCAGAAATCAAAAATCGCAGTTTGCACTACTAATTAAATATATAATACCCGTGATTAAGATTTATTTCCAAGTTGAAATTACTAATTTTTATTATAAATTGGTTGTTAAACAAAAGATTCCCCCATTCTTCAAGAATTTGGGAATCTTGGTTGAGCAAAAATCCTACAATTTTACATCGGGAGGGAGTAGGACTTTATTAATTATATGAATTACACCGTTACTGGCTTTAATGTCTGCTTTTGTTACCTTAGCGTTACCTACAGTGACTTGCCTCTTTCTGACTTGAACCTTGACTACAGCACCTTCAACTGTTTTGATCTCACCGGCTTTGATATCTTTAGAGGTAATTGCCCCAGGAACTACATGATAGGTTAATATTTTAACTAAGGTGTCTTGGTTTTCTGGTTGAAGGAGTTTTGCTAAAGTTCCTTTTGGTAAGGCTTTAAATGCTGCGTCTGTGGGCGCGAATACAGTGAGTGGTTCTTGACCTGAGAGGATTTCTACCAAACCTGCGGCTTTGATAGCTGTGACTAGGGTTTTCAAGGAACTGTTGGCGCTGGCAATTTCGACAATTGTGCCTAGTGTCTGTGTACTGGTAACAGGTGTAGTATGATTAGCAGGAGGCTGAGTGTCTGCGAAGCTAGGGGCGCTGACCAGAAGGGTGGTTGTAGCTATGGCGATACTAACTGTTTTACTGAATAGGGAATTCATGGTTTATACTCCAAAAACTGTTAAAATGCAATACTGTGGTGATTTCAACTTGACCGTCAAGACTGTAACAGAATTTAACAGGTGTCTGTTGATAACTATTCTGCCAGCATTGCTAATAGTTCCGCCTCAGTCAATTGGCTAATTCCTAAATTCTGGGCTTTCTCTAATTTAGAACCGGCATCTGCTCCTACTACTAAATAGTTTGTTTTCTTACTGATTGAATCAGTAATTTTACCGCCATATTTTTGAATTAAAGCTTTTGCTTCCTCTCTTTTTAAGGTTGGTAATGTGCCAGTAACTACAAAGATTTTGCCAGCAAATTTTTGATTAATCTCGCCCACAGCTTTGGTTTCTGGGCTGTTTGCTAGTTGTAACCCCATGGCTTGAAGACGGGAAATTAAAGTTTGATTTGCTACTGTATGAAACCATTGATACACTGATTGGGCGATTTCTGCACCGATACCATAAACGCCCGCAATATCTGATTGTCTGGCGGTTGTTAATTCGGTGACGGTGGTAAACCTTTGGGTTAATAATTGGGCGTTGACGCTACCTACATGACGAATGCCTAAACCATATAATACCCTAGACCAAGGTTGAATTTTTGATTGGGCGATCGCTTTGATCAATTTTTCCGCTGATTTTTCTCCCATGCGTTCTAATTCACATAATTGCTCTTTTGTCAATTCGTATAAATCAGCGACGGAATGTATTAAACCTTTTTCTACTAATTGATATACTAGTTTTTCTCCAACACCTTTAATATCTAAAGCGTCACGACTTACCCAATGTTCGATTTCACCTTTGAGAATGGCGGGACAGGAAGCATTTACACATCTAGTAACAGCTTCTCCAGTTTCTCTCACTACCAGTTGTCCACAGACGGGACAATGGGAAGGCATAATAAATGGTTGGGTGTCAGGGGGACGCAATTCTTTGATCACCCGGACTACTTCGGGAATGATTTCCCCGGCTTTGCGTACAATTACGGTGTCACCAATGCGAATATCTAGCTGTTCAATGCGATCGCTATTATGCAAGGTAGCACGGGAAACAGTTGTTCCCGCTAATTGTACTGGTAACATTTCCGCCAGGGGAGTTAACGCCCCGGTTCTGCCGACATTAACTGTAATTTTTTCTACACGGGTTGGAGCTTCTTCTGCGGGATATTTTAAGGCTATAGCCCAGCGGGGAAATTTCTGTGTAAACCCCAATTGTTCCTGGAGTTTAAAAGTATTTAATTTAACTACAATTCCATCGGTCATATAGGGAGAATTGAGCCGTGCTGTATCCCAATATTGGTAATATGCGGCGACTTCAGAGATAGAATCACAAAGTTTATGATTAGTATCAATGCGGAAACCCATTTTTTGTAATAATTCCAAAGCTTCCCATTGAGTATTGGCAATACTGGAATCATCTAACCCGGTAATATGTAGAGTATAGGCGAAAAAATCTAACTGTCGTTGGGCGACAATACGGGAGTCTAATTGTCTCAGCGTACCAGCTACAGCATTGCGCGGGTTAGCAAATATTTGTTCACCAGCTTTTTGTCTTTTTTCGTTAATTTCTTTAAATATCTGTAAAGGTAGAAACGCCTCTCCCCGTACTTCCACTTTGGGGATATTTTCCAAGCCGTCAAAATTCAAACGTAGGGGAATTGAGCGGATAGTTCTGACATTTTGGGTAATATCTTCACCCATTATGCCGTCTCCTCTAGTTACACCCCTGACTAAAACTCCATTTTCGTAGGTCAAGGCCAAAGCCGCACCATCAATTTTCAATTCAGATACATATTCTATTTCTCCGAAATTATATTGATTTGGTATGTGTCGCCGCCAACGTTGCTCCCAATTTTGCAATTCTTCAATATTAAAGGCATTTTCCAGACTGTACAGAGGAATATTATGGCGGACTGAGGTAAAATGGGTTGCAGGTCTTTCTCCAACACGCTGGGTAGGACTATCGGGAGTAATTAATTCTGGATTTTTCGTTTCTAATTCTTGTAATTCTCGATACAGCCGATCATAAACTGTATCTTCCATTATTGGTGCATCTAAAACATAATAAGCGTAACTAGCTTTTTGTAACAAAGATCGTAATTCTTCTATACGTTTTAATTCAGGTTGAGTTGAGATCATAAGTTTCATAATGAAAGAATTATACTCCTTTTTCGGGGGAAGAATACTGATATGAATGAACCACAAAGACGCAGAGGACAGGAAGGAAGAATCAAGTA
>NZ_KE384605.1:50939-65547 GCF_000426905.1 Dolichospermum circinale AWQC131C | reverse complement strand
ACAGGGAACAGGGAAACTTTACTTTTCGTTACTTATGTCGGTTTTTTTCCGTTCACCTACTTAGCAGAACTTTAATTATAGAGAAAAACTATGATTCAAACTTTCACAAATCAGTCTCCTATTATTATCGCTCATCGGGGTGCAAGTGGCTACCGTCCTGAACATACTTTAGCTAGTTATGAGTTAGCAATTGATTTAGGTGCTGATTATATTGAACCAGATTTGGTAATGACTAAAGATGGTATTTTAATTGCGCGTCATGAAAATGAAATATCAGAAACTACGGATATTGTTGATCATGCTGAATTTGCTTATTTAAAAACTACTAAAATCATTGATAGTGAAATTAAAACAGGTTGGTTTACAGAAGATCTTACCATAGCAGAAATCAAAACTTTAAGGGCTAAAGAACGTATTCCCGAAATTCGTCCTCAAAATGCAATTTATAACGGAATATTTACTATTCCTACTTTTACAGAAATCATTGATTTGGTCAAGGATAAAAGTGAAAAAGTTGGTCGCAATATTGGTATTTATCCAGAAACCAAACATCCCTGTTATTTTCAAGAGATTGGTTTACCATTAGAAGCGGCCTTGTTATCGAATTTGCAAGACATTGATTTACCCATATTTATTCAATCATTTGCGGTGAGTAACCTCAAAGAATTATCTCAGAAAACAGATTTACCATTAGTACAATTAATTAATGATATTGGTAAACCCTATGATTTTGTTATAAACAATGATCAGCGTACATATAGAGATTTATTAACAGCAAAAGGGTTACAAGAAATTGCCGAATATGCACAAGCAATAGGTGTACATAAAAACTTATTAATTCCCAGAGATATTCATGGTAAATTATTATCACCAACATCCTTAATTATAGATGCTCATGCAGCCAATTTACAAGTTCATGCTTGGACATTTAGAAATGAAGATTTTTTCTTACCTTTAGACTTACAAGGAAGTCCTGAAAAAGAATATGAAATCTTTTTAAATTTAGGAGTAAATGGTGTATTTACTGATTATCCAGATCTAGCTGTAAAGCAGAAATGTTGCTACCTTAATCAAAAATAAATAATCAATCTATCCCTTATCAAAATCCTCAAATTCATCTGCATTTAATTATTATTAACCCTTAGTCAAAAACCATGAATAAATCATCATTAAATCGCTTAACTGAAATTGCCCAAATATTTCTCAAATTAGGTATAATTGGCTTTGGTGGACCAGTAGCCCATATAGCCATGATAGAAGATGAAATAGTCAAACGTCGTCAATGGTTAACACAAGAACATTTTCTAGATTTATTAGGTGCAACAAACTTAATTCCCGGTCCAAATTCCACAGAAATGGCTATTCATATAGGATACATTTATGCAGGGTGGTTAGGATTAATTGTTGCTGGAGTTTGCTTTATTTTACCTGCGGTTTTAATTACAGGTTTCTTGGCTTGGATATATGTTAGTTATGGGACATTACCGCAAATTGCACCTTTACTTTATGGAATAAAACCCGTTGTTTTAGCAATTATTATTAATGCTGTTTGGGGTTTAGGAAAAAAAGCAGTAAAAACGCGAAAATTATTGATAATTGCTATAGTTGTGGGATTAATAAATCAATTTACTAAAATCAACGAAATAGTGGCTTTATTAATGGGAGGAATATTAGGAATGATTTGGTTACGCAGTGGTAATCAAACTAACTTAATTATTCTGGGTTTAACCACAGGAACGTTTTTAGAAACAACCCCAACAAGTACAGTTATCAATAATATAAATAATATCAATAATCATGTATCTGTACCTCTATGGAAATTGGGTTTATTTTTTTTAAAGGTTGGTAGTGTCCTCTTTGGAGGTGGTTATTTACTAATAGCATTTTTACAAAAAGGACTAGTAGAAGAATATGGCTGGTTAACACAACAACAATTATTAGATGGTATTGCTATTGGACAATTTACACCAGGTCCAGTGCTTTCTACCGCGACATTTATTGGTTATATAATTGCTGGTTTTCCGGGAGCAATTGTAGCAACTGTGGGGATTTTTCTCCCTTCATTTTTGTTTGTTGCTATTTTAAATCCCTTTATGGATACCCTTCGTAAATCATCTTGGACAAGACCATTTTTAGATGCTGTTAATGTTAGTGCTGTAGCCTTAATGACAGTAACTACAATACAATTAGGAATAGCTACTTTAATATTACCTAAAACTAATTCCCTAGATTTTTTAGGTTTAGGAATTGCTGTTATTTCCGCAATTTTAGTCATTCGCTACCGCATTAATAGCATTTACTTGATTTTAGGTAGTAGTATTATCGGTGGGAGTGCTTTAATCTTGGGTTATCTTAGATAAGAACATAATTACCTGACTGGGAAATTCATACTTTTAACAAATCTTATGGTATTACAAGTAGAAAGCAACAAATACGAAGAGAAAACCCAAGAAATTGCTAGACAGGTTTTAGCTGTTACCCAGGAAAATCGCTCATTTTTAGCTGCTTTACGCGACCAAATGCGCTGGGACGATAAATTACTGGACTGGGCTATGAGTAACCCCGGTTTACGAGTACAATTATTTCGGTTCATAGATACTTTACCCGCTTTACATAGTAAATCAGAAATTGCGTCCCATTTACAAGAATATTTGGGAGATGAATCAGTAGAATTACCAGCAGCTTTAAAAGCAATTTTGAACTTTGCTAACCCGGATTCTATGCCCGCACAGGTAGCAGCGACAACCGTGGGAACTGCCGTGCAAACTTTAGCACATAAATATATTTCAGGCGAAAATATTAAACAAGTCATCAAAACCGTTGAGAGACTGAGAAAAGATAAAATGGCTTTCACCATTGACTTACTTGGTGAAGCGGTAATTACGGAAATAGAGGCACAATCTTATTTAGAAAGATACCTGGAATTAATGCAGCAGTTGGTGGAAGCATCACAAAATTGGGCGAAAATTCCAGCTATTGACGAAGCAGACGGCGAAAATATCCCCAAAGTCCAGGTTTCTGTCAAATTAACGGCGTTTTATTCCCAATTTGACCCTTTAGATGCTGAAGGTAGTGAAGCGAAAGTAAGCGAACATATTCGGACTTTACTCCGTCGTGCCAAAGAATTAGGTACAGCAGTCCATTTTGATATGGAACAATACGCTTATAAAAATATTACTTTCACCATTCTCAAAAAACTTTTACTAGAAGCGGAATTTCGTCAACGTACCGATATTGGTATGACCATTCAAGCATATCTCCGCGACAGCGAACAGGACGCTAGAGAAATCATTGCTTGGTTAAAACAACGGGGTTATCCTCTGACTATTCGTTTGGTTAAAGGTGCGTATTGGGACCAGGAAACCATCAAAGCCGCTCAAAAACATTGGCCGCAACCAGTTTATCATGATAAAGTCGCCACAGATGCCAATTTTGAAGCTATTACCCAGTTATTGTTAGAAAATCATCAGTATGTCTATTCTGCCATAGGTAGTCATAATGTGCGATCGCAATCTCGCGCCATAGCCATTGCGGAAAATCTTCAAGTTCCCCGTCGTCGCTTTGAAATGCAAGTGCTTTACGGCATGGGTGATAAAATAGCTAAAGCCTTGGTAGATAAGGGTTATCGCGTCCGGGTCTATTGTCCCTACGGTGACTTATTACCGGGAATGGCTTATTTAATTCGCAGGTTGTTGGAAAATACCGCAAATAGCTCCTTTCTACGCCAAAATCTGGAAAATCGTCCAATTGAAGAATTACTAGCACTACCAATACCAGTTCTAACTTCCCCCTCGCTTGCGGTGGGGACTGAGGGGGGGTTCTGCGGTGTAGCGGATACTGATTTTGCAAAGGAAGAAAGCAGGGATAGTTCGCGTTTAGCTTTCGAGGGTGTACGTCCGCAGTTGGGTAAAACTTATTTACCTTTGATTAATGGGGAATATGTAAATACGACAACTTTTGTAGATTCTCTTAACCCTTCTAATTTTAGTCAAGTTGTTGGTAAAGTATGTTTACTTAGCGTTAAACAAGCTGAGGAAGCAATGAAATTTGCTAAAGCTGCTTTTCCCGCTTGGAAAAAAACTCCTGTTAAACAACGTGCTGATATTTTGCGTCAAGCTGGGGCGTTAATGGAACAAAGACGCGCTGAACTTTCGGCTTGGATAGTTTTGGAAGTAGGAAAACCCGTCAAGGAAGCTGACGCAGAAGTTTCCGAAGCAATTGATTTTTGTCTTTATTACGCTGAGGAAATGGAAAGGCTGGATAAAGGTATAATTTACGATGTTCTTGGCGAAACTAATCGTTATATTTACCAGCCCAAAGGAATCGCAATTGTAATTTCTCCCTGGAATTTTCCTCTAGCTATTGCTTGCGGTATGACCGTCGCTGCTTTGGTTTCAGGAAATTGTACTCTACTCAAACCTGCGGAAACTTCTTCTGTAATTACAGCAAAATTTACAGAAATATTAATAGAAGCAGGAATACCTAAAGGTGTTTTTCAATACGTCCCTGGTAAAGGTTCTCAAGTGGGTGCTTATTTGGTAAATCATCCTGATACTCATGTTATTGCCTTTACTGGTTCTCAGGAAGTAGGCTGTAGAATTTACGCAGAAGCCGCCATCTTGAAACCCGGTCAAAAGCACCTCAAAAAAGTAATTGCGGAAATGGGAGGCAAAAATGGGATCATTGTTGATGAAAGTGCTGATTTAGACCAAGCTGTTGTCGGCGTTGTGCAATCTGCTTTTGGTTATAGTGGACAAAAATGTTCTGCTTGTTCACGGGTAATTGTGCTTGAACCTATTTATGATGCTTTTGTGGAAAGGTTGGTAGAAGCGACAAAATCTTTAAATATTGGAGAAGCGGAGTTACCCAGTACCCAAGTTGGTCCGGTAATTGACGCTAATGCCCAAGCTCGCATTTTAGAATATATTGAAGAAGGCAAAAAAGAAGCTAAATTAGCTTTAGAGTTACCCGCACCCACCCAAGGATATTTTATCGGTCCTGTGATTTTTTCAGAAGTACCCGCAAATGGAGTTATTGCACAACAGGAAATATTTGGACCTGTTTTAGCTGTAATTAGAGTTAAAGATTTTCAAGAAGCTTTAGAAGTTGCCAATAACACAAATTACGCTTTAACAGGTGGTCTTTATTCCCGTACCCCTTCCCACATTGAACAAGCGCAAGCGGACTTTGAAGTAGGAAATTTATACATTAACCGGAATATAACTGGTGCAATAGTATCTCGTCAACCTTTCGGTGGATTTAAACTTTCTGGAGTCGGTTCAAAAGCAGGAGGACCAGATTATCTTTTGCAATTCCTAGAACCACGCCATATCACAGAAAACATCCAACGTCAAGGTTTTGCACCAATTGAGGGTAATGAATAATTATATCTGACACAAATACCCGACTTTTGACCATATTTTGTTATTCATACCATCAATTTATAACAGATTATTACAGAAGTCAGGGATCTTTTTTATCTTGTCAATCTTTAAATCCTGTTTCTGACAGATGTTAATATTTTTATGTTAAAATGCAGAATCAGGGTTTATCTATATTTATGGGTAAAAAAGGTGATATTAAACAGGTTGATGCAATTGCGAGAGAATTTGGTATCTTAGGGAAAGAAAGAAAAGCTTTTGGTAGATTTCTGGAGCAAGAAAAAACAAATGGTTATGGTGGAACTTTAAATGATAGAGGTGATTTTACTTATCCAGAACTGCGTCAGAAAGCTAAAGAATTTTTAGAGGATATTAATTATGACTCCTAAAACATCTCTTGCTAATTCAATACTAGATATAAATCAAATTACTCAACCAATTATTGGCGAAATTTGCCATCAAGTTGCATTTAGTTATGGGGATGAATTGCTGTTAGATTTTGGTGAAATGACTGCCTACAATCATCCTAAATTATCACATTTACGCAAAGGAAGCTGGCAACTTAGCACTAGGGCTACACCTTGGTATTTAATGCTAAAAAAGGGTATTTCCTGGAGTTCGTCTATGTTAGTAAATAATGAAAATACTGTGGAATTTGCTAAAATGCAGTTACAGTGTTTAGAAAATACAAAACTGACTAATTTTGTCACTCTTGCTAATAGTAATGAGATGAAACTCATTTTATCATTTGAGGGTGATCTTAATTATGAACTAATTTTAGAACCAGATTTAGAAGATGATTCTGGGCTTGCTTATTGGGAATTAATGATGCCAAATGAGCAAATTTTAATAGTAGGACCCGGACAGTTTTGGGAATGTAAATCAATTCATGAACCTTATTAATCTGAATATCTAAATTCAGATCAAATTCCCAGATTGAAATATTCTTACCAATAAAATGGGTAACTGACTATTGGTGTCTAGAATAAAACTTTATACCTTAGTATCTTAATGAAAAATAAAAATACTAACATCCTCAAGACAGATACCCACTTTTGGAAAATATGTCATACTGGAATTAGAAACTTCTGTTAAAAATAACTTAACACCATTTTCTATTTATTTTTAACTCCTGAACTCCTATTAGCAGGGGGTGGAACTATGATTAGTACAAATAACGATATCAGAATTGTTTCTTTAATTCCGAGTGCTACGGAAATTATCGCTAAACTGGGTTTATTTGATGCTATAGTAGGCAGGTCTCATGAATGTGACTATCCTCCAGAAATCGTAAATCGTCCAGTTTGTACCCAAGCACGTTTTAATGGTCATGGTAGTAAGACCTCTGTTCATAATCAAGTCAATGATGTATTACAATCTGCTTTAAGTATTCACAAGATCAAAGTTGATGTCTTGGAGAAATTGCACCCTACCCACATTGTCACTCAAGACCAATGTGATGCTTTTTCTGTTACTTTACCAGAAGTAGAAGCAGCAGTTGCCCAACTTACCCACAGTTCACCCCAAATTATATCTTTACAGCCTAACACATTACAAGATGTTTGGGGTGATATTGAGCGAGTTAGTCACACTTTTGGCGTAGATTCAGTACAAATACTGGATAACTTAGAAGCCCGTATTAAAATTTGCAAGCGCAAACTCCAGGGGCTTTCTAACGCAGAAATGCCGAGGGTAGCTTGTATTGAATGGACTGATCCTTTAATAGCTGCTGCAAATTGGGTTCCTGAATTAATTAATTTAGCAGGGGGACAATCATTGTTCTGTTTGATGGGTAAACCCGCTGTTCATGTACAATGGGAAACACTAGTAGCTAGTAACCCAGATGTAATTATTTTCATGCCTTGTGGCTTTGATTTGCAACGGACTCAGCAACAAGCTGAATTATTAACTCAACGTCCAGAATGGAAAAAACTCCACGCTGTTCAAAGTGGAAGGGTTTTCATTACCGATGGTAATGCTTATTTTAACCGTCCTGGTCCAAGATTGGTAGATTCTGTGGAGATATTAGCAGAAATATTGCATCCTGATATCTTTGATTATGGTTATCAAGGTACTGGTTGGCAAACTTTGTAAGCAGTATGCAAATAACTTGATTGTAGGTAGGAGTTTGATAATGTCTTAAACATTGCGTTGCGTTGCGTTATTATTATTGTAGTTTCGCGCAGATACGCAAATAAACAAAGTTTGAGATATTCAATTCTTACCTATTTACTTGTGTTATTTCGAGTATATCTGTGTTTGACTCCTATGGGAAAATATTCAAGATCACCAATGGGTTTTAATTCTACCAAGGGGGTTTGATATTGGGGGGGAACATAATTAGCAAATTCACTATTCAGACGTAATAATTGGGTCAAAATAGAGTTAGTAATAGATGATTTTTTCTCTTCTTGATCTTCTATTCCTGGCGCTAGTTCGACGACTACAGATAAAAAGCGGTTTTTGTCTAAATCTTCCTTTATTTGTAATACAAATTTACCCGTTACCCATTCTCTAATAATTGGTTGTTCTAAACCTACTGTAATATTTTCTGGGTAGATATTTGCGCCAAAATAGGAAACTGTAAAGTTAGAACGTCCGAAAACATAGACAAAAGGTAACTGATTAATTCCGCGATGATTTTCTAATTCTGTGAGAGGATTAAAACCCCAATTTGCTAAAAATTCTAGCATTTCTGAATAGGAAATTAAACCACCATGATCAAGAATACTATATCTAATTAAAGGAACTCCATTATCCCCAGAAAATAGGAGATTTCCCTCTTCAACTTCAAAAAACCGACTGCTAGGATCATATTGGACTAAAGTAGGTAAACGGGACTCTCCAAATAATGCTTTGGCTGCTGCGGGAGTACGCGCTAAAAACCGTCGGATACAGATACTTAAAGGGGTTTCATTTCCTAAAACTCCCGCGTCTGCTGTTCCATACAAAGAAGCAAAATCATCACAGGGATTTTCAGAACCCATTCTTTCAGCGACTAAATTTCGCCATTCTTCACTAAATACTTCTCCGGCCATTACCAATTTAATATTATATTGTTTCCATTGCATTCCTTGAGCAAGACCCGTATCAATGACATCTTTTAAAAATGGTGGATATCCTAATAATACAACTTGCTGAAAGTTAGTTCCTAATTCCTGGACAATTCGCAAAATTTCCGGTTTATTATTACCTGGAGTAATGACAGTAAGGGGATAACCTTTAGCAGCTAAATAACGACAACAATTAGTAGTAAACATTCCTCCTACCCAAGTTCCCAAGGAAAAACAAATTACGGCTAAAGTAGTTTGAGAATCTGCGTAGAAACTATTATGAAAAATTTGCTCAAAGCGGGTGGCTATGTGTAATTCATCTGCTAAAAAACGCGGCCAAAATGTTGATTTTCCTGTAGAACCGGAGGAAGCAGCTATAAAATCACAGTTTTGTATTTTTCCGTGATAACACAACTCAGATACAGGATATTTTGCTATATAATTCTCCTTATTAATTTTCGGTATTTTCTGAAAATCTGCCAAAGTTTGAATATTATCTGGTTTAATTCCGGCTTTTGCCAAAAATTCTTGATATGCAGGTACATTAGCTGCGACTTTCTGAAATAATTTGATCACAGTTATTTCTAGATCATCATCAGGACACCGTTGAAGTTTTTCCTCTAAAGGAAGAGATATAAAATTGGTGAGTTCTTGAATTATATTTTGAGTTTCTGTTGAGGATTTCATAATTTATCTCAGGTAAAAACTATGCTGTTGACTAGATTTATTTAATTTATCTTTATCATCTCGAAAATAGACTGGTAATCATACCATTTTCCCGTAAAACTGCATCAAATTTTTTCAAAGTTTTCTTTTCCGTCTTTGTGTCCTCTGTGTCCTCTGTGGTTCGTTGATCTTAAATTTCCAATATATTTTATATCTTTAAATAAAGACCAAAGAACGCGGGGAATTTTCGGGTAATTTTAATTAGTATTAAGTTTTTGATATTTATAGGACTTACGCAAGATTCATGGAATAACGAACCACAGAGGTCACGGAGAAATGAGGATTTGAGAGATATTTTGCGTAAGTCCTGATTTAGACAGCTAGACCTAATGATTATAATTAAAATAGAACAAAAATCTTGAAATGTCAACCCTGAAAATAGATATTTACTCAAAATTACGGAATATTGCTAATTGTTAATATTTATAATGGATTTTTTATTTTCATACTCCGTGAGCCAATATTGCGTAAATGCTTCTGGTGATGTTGTATAACTTGATTAGACTTAATTTATCTCGTAGTATTATGCAAGTATATTGCAGTCAAAAACACGCAAATAATGCTAATCACCATTTTTGTACTGTCTGCGGTGAATCACTACCCTTGACTGTGGGGCAAGTTATTGATAATCGTTATGAAATTGGACGTATATTAGGACAAGGTGGCTTTGGACGCAGTTATTTGGCTATTGATAGGCAAAAATCTCGGAAAATCTGCGTTTTAAAGGAATTTGCGCCCCAAGTTGTCAAACCCCAGGATTTACAAAAGGCCAAGGAGTTGTTTGTACGGGAAGCCAGTGTCCTGGAAAAAATTCAACATCCCCAAATTCCTCATTTTCACTCTTCCTTTCAAGCTAAAATTGGTACTAAGGATTTTTTCTTTTTGGTGCAAGATTACATTGAGGGTGATAATTATGACCAATTATTGGCACAGCGTCAAAATCAGGGAAAGTCTTTTAGTGAGGAAGAAGTTATTAATTTACTGCACAATATTCTCCGAGTGCTGGCTTATATTCATGGTTTAGATATTGTTCACCGCGATATTTCCCCGGATAATTTGATTTTACGCCAAAGTGATAATTTACCCGTGTTGATTGATTTCGGGGGTGTGAAACAGTTACCAGCTTATCAAGGGTTTTTGCGGACAAACTTGGCGGCAAATAGAACATTGTTAGGTAAAAAAGGCTACGCACCAGAGGAGCAGTTACTTCAAGGAAAGGTATATAAAAGTAGTGATTTTTACTCTTTGGCGGTAACAGCTTTAGTGCTAATTACGGGGAAACAACCAAATTTACTTTATGATGGTTTTCATGGGGTTTGGCTTTGGGGTAAGGAAATTAAGGTGAGTCCCAAGTTAGAGACTGTGTTAAGAAAGATGTTAGCCTATAAGCCCAGCGATCGCTATCAAAAGGCTGAACAAGTTATTAAAGATTTACCTTTGGCATCTATAGCATCTGGGGGGCAAACTATGATAAATTCTGAACATCATGCCCCTAATATCACTAAGCTAAAAACCCAAATGGTCGCACCAGGTATAAAAAAAGTTCGTACTATTGGTGGTAGATTCCACAATAAGACGACATTATTTGTACAGAAAATACCTATGCCCCTATGGTTGCGTCCTTTTACTGTTAGCTTGATGATGACAACGGGGGTGTTATTAACGAGTGTGGGTATGTTCGCTTTGGGAAATTTTGCAGTTAAGGAAATATCATCAATTACAGATCCTAAATTTGCAGTTCCTAAGATACCTGCTATTAATAATTCTGGAGGTGGAAAAAATAGTAACCGCAGTATTCAACAGGTTTTGAGTCGTGTCAAAGAATTAGAAATTTCTGGGGTATTTTTCACCCATACAGTTAATGAGATTTTCTATATGCAAAATCCGAATTTGAGGGGACGGAAATTAACAGAAAAACCAGAAGATGCTGCTTTACGGGAACAATGGAATAACATTGCTAATCAGTTATTAAATAACTTGGAAAAAGCAAATTTAAGTCAGACAGCTAGACGGAAAATAGGTAGTTATAGTCAACAAGATTCCCAACGGTGGGAACAACTAGCTAAAGCAGGTAAACTGGGTAAATATAAATCTTTCCCAGATTTACGCACGGACACATATCGAACCTTTGAACCCTTGTTTCCTGGTCAAAAACGCGGTCAACTAAATCAAAAAACTTTTTTACAGATTTGGTATGCGATCGCATCTGATAAAATTGCTAGTGAAATTGGGTTCTAAAACCGCTTTACACAGGCAAAATTACCTAAATTGGTTTCAAAGTCCTAATTTCTCCTGAGTCCGCAGCGGTGGACTTTGTTTGTATAGCTGCGAATTCTAACCGCTAAGTCTCTAAGTTGACAACTGATAAATGACTAATGACAGATGACTAATCTTTATTGTTCTCAAGGACATCAAAATCCCCCTGGTAGTAACTTTTGTCGTCAATGTGGAGAGAAAATTGCTAATATACCAACATCTGTAAATCATCATATTCAACCAGGTCAAATTTTAGGCGATCGCTATGCTATAATTCGTCAAATTGGCCAAGGAGGATTTGGCCGGACTTATTTAGCCGCAGATATTAACCGCTTTCAAGAAAATTGTGTTTTAAAAGAATTTTCTCCCCAAATACAAACTCCTGATGTTGTCCAAAAAGCAGCGGAACTTTTTCAACGAGAAGCAAGTGTTCTTTATAAATTACAACATTCCCAAATTCCTAGATTTCGGGAATTATTACCAATTAATTTACCAGGTAAAGAAAGTCTTTTTTTAATTCAAGATTATGTAGATGGTGAAACTTATAATTCTTTATTAAAACATCGTCAACAACGCGGTTTAAAATTTACAGAAACAGAAATTCGTCAACTATTACAGCAAATTTTACCAGTTCTGGAATATATTCACTCTCTTGGTGTTATTCATCGTGATATTTCTCCTGATAATTTAATGTTGAGAAATAGTGATCAATTACCTGTTTTAATTGATTTTGGTGGCGTGAAACAAGTAGCCGCAAATGTCGCTTCTCAATATTATCAAACAGGGGCAAAAACACCTTCTCCCAGTGAAACTTTGTTGGGAAAAATCGGATTTGCCCCGCCAGAACAAATGCAAACTGGCATGGTGTCTGCCCAAAGTGACTTATATGCTTTAGCTGCTACTATGTTAGTTTTACTGACAGGTAAACAACCACAAGAATTAATTGATACTTATAATTTGAGTTGGCAGTGGCGATGGGAAGTGAGCTTAAGTGTTACATTGGGGCAAATTATTGATAAAATGTTATCACCAATTCCCAGTAATCGCTATCAAACCGCCAGTCAAGTTCTCCAAGCCCTTAATCCTCAACCTATTAACTATCCCCAAACTCAACCCTCCACCTTTGCAACTGTCGCTTTTTCTCCCCCGAAAACCCCAGTTTCCCCACCTAAAATCACTCCCACTGCTCCTCAACCGAGTATTTGGACGGCAACAAATGTTTTTATAATTACTTTTGCTGTAATTATCAGCGGTGGATTACTTACGTGGGGATTCAAAAACCGCAGTTATAATTTCAACGCAAGTCACCCAATAATTACATCTAACTCCAATTCTAGGGAATCAGTAAAACCAGAAGTTAATTTTTCACCAGCGGAAAAACAACGTAAACAAAAATTAAGCGATCGCCGTGAAGAATTAGACATAAATTATAACTTCTATGTTACAATTACAAATGATCTATTTTGGGCAAAATACCCCAGTTTAAAAGGGCGTATTCTCAGCGATAGTCCAGAAGATGAAAGTTTACGCGCAAAATGGGATCAAACCGCCGCTGAAGTTCTAGAAAAGCTGTCAGAACTCAGTTCTGAATCCCGTAGTCAACTAGGAACTTATACATTATCAGTCCTCACTAACTGGAAAGCCGAAGTTAATAAAATTAACGTTGCTAGTCGTTCTTTGTATGATTTGGCAGATGTGGCTTTTTTCAGTAAATTTCCTGAACAAAGGGGTAAAAATTTTATTAAACAACCCATCGGACAAGTTTGGTATGGATTTGTCAACGATCAACTTAACGCCATTCTTGATAGAAGCGCATTTCAAAGATTAGTCTTTCCTGAAAGTGCTACCGCTAAAACAGTGAGTGGGAGTCTCAAACCAGGAAGAGGTAAAGTTTTCATTGCTGGACTAGCCAAAAATCAAAATTTAGAAGTTAAACTAGAAGCAAATTCAAAAGTTTTAATATCAATTTATTCTCCTACTGGAAAAATCAAATTTTTAGAAGATTCTCAAGAAAGAAGTATATCTAATACATTACCAGAAACAGGATTTTATGAATTTGTAGTTGTTTCCACAGCCTCAGAAACCGTAGATTATCAACTAACTATCATAGCAGAAAATCCCCCAGAACCAGAACCAACACCCATAGAAACCCCGACAGAAGAACCAACACCCATAGAAACCCCGACAGAAGAACCTACACCCATAGAAACCCTGACCCCAGATCTGGAATAATTGAAAAGTTTATAGCATTTCCGATCTTAGTTAGGTATAGAAATCAGGAAGTCAACCGTAAATAAATTTGTACGTCAAGACTGAATAATTTTTTTGATTGAATTAATAAAATGATAAAAACTGCAACAATATAAAGTGCTTTTTCCTCTAACTTCTAAATATTCTCCAGGTGTATGAGTATGTATGCAAGTTTGTAGTTCCATATTATTCCTCTTGATTTTGTTTATTAATTGTAGATAGTTAATAGGAAAAGAATTTTTTTTCATTAATTAAGTTCGCGCTTTATTTAATTAAAAATAAAATTTAATGCCTGGTTGATAATTAATTCTTGATCTACCATATTTCTCAAGGTTAATTCATCATAAATTCCGCCAAAAGCTTCTAAAGAAGCATTATCTAAAGCTCGATTATAAGCTCCTGGTAAAATTTCTTCTATTTCTTTTTTGTTCATGTAATATCCTCCAGACTTTCTGCGTTTGTTGATCCGCTCAATTGCATCAATAGCATTGCGAATGGAAACATCCCAAGAATGAGTTGTCCTTTTTTCTGCTTGTTGTTTAATTAAATGGACTAAAAGCACTACACAATAGCTATAAATTTTATTGATTTTATCTTCTTTGCTCATTTCTTCTAATTGATCAATTAAAGATAGAGCCGCTTCTAGGTTGCCAGAAACCACTAATTCTCTGAGTTCTAGTAATTCTTCCATGATTTGCTCTCTTCTTGAAGTTTACTATTTCTAGCATAGCGCTGATAACGCTACGCTAGAAATACACCACTAAAAATAACAGTTGTTGTGCAAGTTTTGCCAATTTCTGCTAGAGTATGAGCGATCGCACGCATCACGCCGCAGCTACAGATTGGAAGTTTTGCAGCCTATTTAACCATTGATTCCAGTGATAAACTAACTTTGTACGATCAAACTGAAAAACTTCTGCTTCTTGATCAGGTAAAGCCACA
>NZ_KE384605.1:48073-50823 GCF_000426905.1 Dolichospermum circinale AWQC131C | reverse complement strand
TGGGTTTTACCTGGGTAAAACGCAAAGATTGTAAAGTTTTATTGCAGGATTCAACACTTGTGGATTTAAGTTAATTATTGGAAATGAAGGATAAAGCCAAAAGCCTCATCCTTCACCGCTATTAATTACGCTTCATCCAAAGCTGCAATACCAGGTAAAACCTTACCTTCCAACAACTCCAAACTAGCGCCACCACCAGTAGAAATATGACTCATTTGATCAGCCAAACCTACTTTTTCTACAGCGGCTACAGAGTCACCACCACCGATAATAGTAATTGCGCCGGTTTTGCTGATATCTGCTAGAGTATGAGCGATCGCTTCTGTACCCTTAGCAAATTTATCAAACTCAAACACACCCATTGGACCATTCCAAATTACAGTCTTGCAATCAGCCAAAGCCTCTTGGAAAACCTTTACAGAATCAGGACCAATATCTAAACCCATCCAACCATCAGGGATTGCGTCAATGTTGACGGTTTGAGAATCCGCATCAGGAGCAAATTTATCTGCTAGTACCACATCTGTAGGTAGCAACAAAGCCACACCCCGTTCTTTAGCTTTTGCTTCCAAAGACTTCGCTAATTCCAGTTTATCTTCTTCCACCAAAGACTTACCAACACTCAAACCACGGGCTTTGTAGAAGGTGAAAATCATCCCTCCACCAATGATCAACTTATCGCATTTTTCTAACAAAGTTTCAATTACACCGATTTTGCTAGAAACCTTAGAACCGCCGACAATAGCCGCTAAAGGACGTTGAGGAGCTTCAATGGCACTTTGTAAGTATTGCAATTCCTTCTCAACCAAATAACCAGCCACAGAAGGACTTAAAAACTTAGTTACACCCTCAGTAGAAGCGTGGGCGCGGTGTGCAGTTCCAAAAGCATCATTTACATAAAAATCAGCGTTTGCTGCTAATTTTTGAGCAAATTCGGGGTCGTTCTTTTCTTCTTCCTTGTAAAAGCGGACATTTTCTAACAATAGCACCTGGCCATTGTCCAAAGCTGCAACTTTAGCAGCAACATCATCACCAATACAGTCATCAGTTTTGATAACTTCCTGTCCCAACAACGCAGAAAGACGTTTAGCGACGGGAGTTAAACGCAATTTTTCATCTACACCCTTGGGACGACCGAAATGGCTTGTTAAAATGACCTTAGCGCCCTTTTGGGTCAAATCTTGGATAGTTGGTAGCGCCGCCCGAATCCGAGTATCATCGGTAATGTTGCCTTGATCATCCACAGGCACATTAAAATCAACCCGTACTAAAGCGCGTTTTCCAGATATATCAGCCGCAGATAAACTTGCTAAACTTTTTTTAGACACAGTACAACTCTCCTGATTACTTTTTTGTTATTGTCTTGAAAATATGACCATCAAAATTTTACCGGAGTGAGGGGCGCAGAGGTGAGATATGTTTAAAACAGTTTTATTTCCCATTGATCAAAGTCGAGAAGCCAGAGAGGCCGCTGATATAGTTGCCAATATCGTGCAAAAATATAATAGCCGCTTAATTCTGCTTTCTGTTATTGAAGAACCAACCGCAGAAGCACCTACCACTAGTCCTATGGTATCTCCAGAAATAGTTGCCCAACTTCTAGAAAATGCCCGCAACTTATTTTCTGAACAAGGAATTACAGCGGAATTACTAGAAAGACAAGGTAAACCAGCTTTTACTATCTGTGATGTTGCTGATGAAATTGAGGCCAGTTTAATTATTATGGGTTGTCGAGGACTAGGCTTAACGGAGGAAGGCTCGACTGATAGCGTTACTACGCGAGTAATCAATCTTTCTCCCTGTCCTGTTTTGATTGTTCCTTAATTAACTATCGGGTGCGTTAATGTGAAATAACACAGTGTAGCGCACCATCTAAAGTTCTTGCTTACACAGCATTGTTAAAATCATTTAGCACCAACACACGCAATTCTGTAATTCGCTTGAAAGTGAGATCATTAGTCAGAAAAGCCTCACATTCTGCATTTAAAGCCACAGCAATTTGCAAAGCATCAGGTAATTCTAAATTGTATCTAGCGCGTATTTTAGCAGCATCTATGGCTATATTTGGGTTATTAATTGGCACAAAAGTAGTGTTATTCCCATAAACAATTGTGTCAATAAATTCTTGCGCTAATTGAGTCTGTCTTAAACGATAGGGATACACTAAACATTCAGCTAAAGTAACTGGGGAAGTGACAGCTATTAGCGAACCGTCACGAATTTGATTAAAAACCTCCCTGACAATTGCTAAGTATTGTAGATTGCGCTCAACAAAATAAATAACTGGTGCAGTATCCAAAAATATGCGCGTTACACCCTGTAAACTTTCCTCAATATTCACGCTGGTTTCCTTGTGTTCATTTCCTCAAGTTCTAAATCTGGAAACTCACCACGTCTCATGCGTGTAACATATTCTTGAGCATCCATACCACCTAATAAATTCGGTGCAATTCCTTCAAGTTCGGTGAGATTACGACGTGGCTTAGGTGATATTTCACAAAGGCTGAGTCTTTGGACGAGGTGTGATATTAAACTTAATTGTTCATCTGGCGTAAGTGTATCCGCTAGTGTCATTAACTCAATCAATCGTTTAGACATTTAATTTTATCCTCTGGACAATTTCTGGTAGAATCTACGCAAGTTACATATTGGCAGGGTGCATCACCTAAGTATAATCTGTATTTATCTATTTGATAAGTAGGTGAACGGAAAAAAACCAACATAAGTAACGAAAAGTTGCCCAAAACCTC
>NZ_KE384605.1:45201-48063 GCF_000426905.1 Dolichospermum circinale AWQC131C | reverse complement strand
TTCCCTGTTCCCTGTTCCCTGTTCCCTTGTCATAACGACAATTTTTAACGCCAACCTACTTAGCATAGCGCAAAAGTTTGAAATGACGGGATACCAATTTAGCCGGGATTTATGATACACTAGCTTCAATAATTCCCTAAAACCTCAACAATCGCTAAATTAAGGTATTTAACTCATGCTTTCCCAGATTTTCCAACAAAGACTGACAGATTTACTAGATAATATTACCCAAGACAAAAAATTACTGAAAGAATTTGAGGAAGCCTTAACTGTTGAAGACAACCCTCGAACATTAAAAAAATATAAAAAAGAAATTAAACGACAACAAGAATCTATTGATAATTATAAACAAGAATATACAGAACTAAAACAACAGTTAACTTGTATATCTACACCGCAAATCCAGGTAGTAGGAAATCAACTGCAAATAATAGAAAAACAATTACAGCAACTAGACACAAAATTAAATATTGTTCTTATTAAGCAAGACTCACTTTTAAGTCGTTATCAAGCTTCTGAACAAGCAATTTTGAGGGTTATTATTGAACAGCTAAATCAGACTCAATTAGCTTTGACAGAAAATATGTTAAATGCAGTAGCAGCTAATCAAGTATCTGAGTCAGAAATGCTGGAAATGTTGGCAGTTATAGAATCACGTATACCTTCTTTACCTGCCAATAGGCAAGCAGAAATTTCCGAAATTATCAAATCTCCTGAATTAGATACTAGACATAAAATTACATTCACTTTACCAATTATTCCTTTTTTAATTAATTATGAAGGTGAATTAGAATTGGGAACTGGTTTTAATATCAAGTCTGCTTGGGAGTTCGTGATCAAAAAATTAGGGAGAAAGTAAATTGTGGATTTGCGTCAGCACCTTGAAGAAGAATTAAAAAAAGATTTTCAACTTCTTAAAGACTATGAAAATCAGAAACGTAATGAAAATGATCCAGGACTTCGTAATAAGTGGGAGACTAACATTCAGTTAATCAAACTAGAAATTAAAAAGCGTCAAGAAGAATTAAATAAATTACCTATCACTTCTCCAAATTCATCTTCAAATCAATCTTTTAGTCAAGATTTGGGTTTTGGTGTAAAATTAGAGATGGTTTATATTCCTGGTGGGACATTTTTAATGGGCGCACCAAAAACAGAAGAAAAGAGTTTAGATACAGAACGTCCCCAACACTATGTAACGGTGAAGCCCTTCTACATGGGCAAATACACTATTACTCAAGAACAATGGGAAAAAGTCGTTTATTCCTGTCCTCCAGTTGCTAGAGAATTAAATTCTCGTCCTGCTTACTTCCAAGGTGATAAACTACCTGTAGAACAAGTATCTTGGAATGATGCGGTTGAGTTTTGTGCTAGACTATCTCAGAAGACAGGACAAAAATACCGTTTACCCAGTGAAGCTGAATGGGAATATGCCTGTCGTGCTGGTTCTGCAAAACCTTTTGCTTTTGGTGACACCATCACCACAGATGTGGTAAACTATAATGCCCCCAAGGGGAAATATCGAGCAAGAACAACTCCAGTAGGAACTTTTCAGCCCAACGCCTTTGGTTTATGTGATATGCACGGCAATGTCTGGGAATGGTGCGCTGATGCTTGGCATGATAACTATGAGGGTGCGCCTAATGATGGAAGTTCATGGATAAGCGAAACTAATCAAAACGCTAGGTTGCTGCGCGGCGGTTCTTGGTTCAGCTTTCCTGTCTATTGCCGTTCGGCTTATCGTAACTCTTATGTTGCGGGCTTCGACTACTACTACTATGGTTTTCGTGTTGTGTGTGGTGCTGCGTGGACTTAGTAGGCCTTTATACTCTTGCTCTTTTGCCCTCTGCTCTTTACCCTTGCCAAGCGTAACGGAGTGGAGCGATCTTTTTTTATTTTGTGACTTTTGGGAAATTCGAGCTATTTAACTTGACAGAAACTTTCAGGTCTTTGGTTTAATTTACGATAACACACAAATCTGAAGCTGTCAACTAGTTCCCAGATGGAGTCTGGGAACGAGAGTTACACTTGACGATTTACTAAAGTCGCGCTGGCTTGGTCAACGGGCATCAGTAAGACCTCACTAATATTAACATGACTTGGCCTAGTGGCACAGAAAAAGATCACATCAGCCACATCATCAGGAGTTAGGGGTTTAAGGCCTTGATATACCTTTTTAGCCCGTTCTGTGTCACCATGAAAACGCACTTGACTAAATTCTGTTTCTACCATTCCAGGGTCTACAGAAGTTACTCGCACGGGAGTTCCTAAAAGGTCTTGTTTTAAGCCTTCAGAAATGGCTTTAACTGCTGCTTTTGTCCCACAATAGACATTACCACCAGGATAGGTTTGATGTCCGGCTATAGAACCGATATTGATAACATGACCAAAATTCCGTTCCACCATTCCTGGGACTATGTAGCGGGTGAGGTAAAGTAAACCTTTGATATTAGTATCAATCATTTCTTCCCAGTCTTGAAAGTCACCTTGATGTAATTTGTCTAAACCGCGACTTAAACCGGCATTATTAATCAAAATATCAATATTTGACCAGGAAGGGGGTAAATTATTAATAACTGATTCTACCGCCAAGCGATCGCACACATCAAGTGCTAATAAATGGATTTTATCAGATGGGATATCCAAGGAATCAGCTACTTGTTGTAGACGTTCCCACCGTCGTGCCGCTAAAATCAGTTTTGCACCAGCATGAGCAAAAATTTTGGCACAAGCAGCACCTATACCGCTACTTGCACCAGTAATCAAAACAATGTGGTTTTGCATACAAGTCCGTTGTCCTTCGTCCGTTGTCCGTTGTCCTTTGTTAGTATAGTCTTGACAACTGACCACTGACTACTGACT
>NZ_KE384605.1:23092-45191 GCF_000426905.1 Dolichospermum circinale AWQC131C | reverse complement strand
CACTGACCACTGACCACTGACCACTGACCACTGACCACTGACCACTGACCACTGACCACTGACTACTTTTTAACTACTTGTAACCGTTGAGTGATAATAGTCATATTTTCACCCCTGCGAATAACTGCGGAAATCCACTGAGTACCAGGAGTAGAGGGTGCGCGTCCGATTTTGAAAAGTCCTCCAACATTGAGAAATTGTAAATTTGCAATTGTGGGTTTGAGAAATTTATTGGCTTGAATAGGTTCTTCTATAGCTGTTCCCAGTAGAAAATCCTCACCTAATGGTTCTTGAACAATGGCATCAAAACTATATTTTTCACCAACTTTTACCCGTTGTGGTAATTTAATTTCTACTTGGGGTGGTTTACTCCCAGCGGTTAGTTGAGTCCGTTCTGACAAAATATCTTGATGAACAATTTTTAAACCTGTGACTTTTTGACGTGATTTAATTGTAGACTGGAGGGTTAAATTATTATTACCAGATGTAGGTAAACCGCTAATGTTGGTAACAGTTTCCGCAATAATTGTATTACCTTCAGATTTCCAAGATTCTAGCTTTGTAGTATAACGTAATTGAGGATATCGCTTCCACAGTCCCGTTAAGGCTTGTTCCATGCCTTTACGGTTTAAACCGTCACTATGAGTAAATTTGGGGCTGTAAAATTGCATCACAGCTTTAACATTACCTTGATTAGCAGCAGTATCTATCTGTGTTAAGAGCTTAGTGAGTGTAGAAGGTGCATTCTCCGGTTCTCTGGCTTGCGCGAATTGCCCAGGAATAGATAAACTAATTGCTAGTAAACTGGAAAGGAGACCAAAACCTAAAGGTAATGTTTTGTTACGTTTCACTAATAAGGGGATAATTTTAGTCATAGGTAAGATTTTACTGATTTGATGATCAAAGATAAGGAATTTGTTTTATCTTAATGAAGCTGGGCGATAAATGGTATAGTCGGGAATGATAAATGCACCAATTAAATTACTTATAGCAGCTAGTGGGACAGGTGGACACTTGTTTCCAGCGATCGCATTGGCAGAAAAACTGCCAGAATACAATATTGAATGGTTAGGTGTACCCAACCGTCTAGAAACTAACTTAGTTCCAGAGACCTATCCTTTAAATACTATCTCTGTTGAGGGCTTTCAGCAGGGTTTGAGTCTTGGTTCTCTCCGCACTTTTGTTAAACTCATTGGTGCAATTTTGAAGGTCAGACGCATTCTTAAACAGGGAAAATTCCACGGAGTTTTCACTACAGGTGGTTATATTGCAGGTCCTGCGGTAATTGCAGCCCGTTCTCTGGGTTTACCGGTGGTTTTTCATGAGTCTAACGCTTTACCGGGGAAAGTTACCCGCTTTTTTGGTCCTTGGTGTAATGCAGTAGCCATAGGTTTTGATGTTACGACTCAATACTTACCTCGAACTAAAACTTTTTCTGTGGGTACTCCGGTTCGTTCTCAATTTTTGCACGAGGAAGGCAATAATAGCTTAGACTTATCTGTTCCTGATGGTGTTCCCTTAATTGTAGTATTTGGTGGTAGTCAGGGGGCTGTAGCTGTAAATAAATTGGTACGTCAGTGTGCGGAGGCTTGGTTTCAAGCCGGTGCTTATATAGTGCATTTAACAGGGGATAATGATCCTGATATTAACAGTCTACAACATCCTCAGTATATCGCTTTGCCTTTTTATAACAATATGGCAGCTTTGTTGCGAAGGGCTAATTTAGCTATTAGTCGTTCTGGTGCGGGTAGCTTGACAGAATTGGCAGTTTGTGGTACACCAGCAATATTAATTCCCTATCCCTTTGCAGCGGAAGATCATCAATCTTATAATGCAGAAGTGTTTACTAAAGCTGGCGCTGCGTTGTCCTTTAAGCAGTCAAATTTGACACAAGAAATATTCACAAATCAGGTTTTAAACTTATTGCAATATCCAAAAAAATTGGCGAAAATGGGGGAAAATGCCAAAGCAATCTCTGTTCCTGATAGTGCGGATAAATTAGCAACTTTGGTACGAAAAGTAATGGAAACAGGATCTATGTAACTTACCGCTGCTTTTTTAGCCTAATCTGATAATTTCATCTACCCAATTTACCATTAATGAGTATATCTGGTAATTAGTATATCTGGGTATTGATTTAATTTAATAAATATTTACAACACCTTTCACGCTTATTTTGAAATACCTTCCGATACAGAGGAAATTCTCACTGAGTGCGGTTACTTATTTATTAAAAAAGCTATTACTCTACCTAAAACTTCCAATTCTTGAAAAAACATTGCAGAACTCAAAGATAAAATCACCTTTTTCTTACCATTAGTGAGTTTGAATAATGAAACTGCTAGACGAGAAACTCTAGTTTCACCCCTTTTATTAGAGGTTATCACTTGTTGTCAATGTCAGCTAAAAATTGAGTATACAGTTAACGTGAATAATTGGTTAAAAGGAAATCTAGATTATTTGTTGTGTTCTCAGCAAAGCTTGTTAGTTAAAGTTTGAGATTTAAAATCTTCTCACTCTTGACTCTTCCCTGTAACCTGTAACCTGTAACCTGTTCCCCTGTCTCCTGTTCCCTGTCCCCTGTTCCCTGTTATAATATTTCTCAGATTTGCAACAATCATTTACAATTATTGCAAAGATAAGTAACACTCTCAGCAATCCACAATCTGCCATGATGTTGTACTGATGTCTATATTTACATCTAACCCGAAATGGCATAATTTTGTAGTGATAGTGTAACTTTTTACAATTAGAGAGGGATGCAAAAAGTGTTTTCTAGGCATAAAAAATTACCTAATATAACACACTGAGACCTCTCTAATCAGTTTCTAATATTTTCAGTGTGACTAGGCTGATATGGAAAATAATCACAACAGTTTGACAAAGTTGAACAGCGAGAACCAGAGTTCGGTAATGGAACGTTTGAAACAAGACCTAAAAAATGACCTAATTGCTGGTTTGTTGGTGTTAATTCCCCTAGCAACTACCATCTGGTTAACAATTACCATAGCTACCTGGGTGATTAACTTTCTTACCCAAATTCCCAAACAACTTAATCCTTTTGATGGTTTAAACCCCATTCTAGTAAATATACTTAACTTACTAGTTGGATTAGCTGTACCACTATTAAGTATTCTCGTCATTGGCTTAATGGCTAGAAACATTGCTGGAAAGTGGTTATTAGATGTAGGTGAACAGTTATTACACGCAATTCCTTTAGCTGGTCAGGTATATAAAACCCTGAAACAACTATTAGAAACACTTCTTAAGGATTCTCCTGGTAAATTTCGCCGTGTAGTATTAGTAGAATATCCTCGTCAGGGAATTTGGGCAATTGGTTTTGTGACAGGAATAATTAGCCATGAAATCCAAAATCATATCTCTCGTCCCGTAATCAGTATATTTGTTCCCACTACCCCCAACCCAACAACAGGTTGGTATGCAATAGTCCCAGAAGAAGAGGTAATTAATCTTTCTATATCCGTTGAAGATGCTTTCAAAATAATTGTATCTGGTGGTATTGTCGCTCCTAATACGGAAATATCTAATCTGACAATGCTGACAACAGTATTACCTGTAGAAATAAGACAATAATGAAAATACCAGCGGCAAAAATTGAACTTGATGCAAATCTGGCAAAGTGATCCGAAAATAGATAAGCTAATTGTTTGTCTGCGCGAAAATTCACATATTTTTATCATCCTAACTCTATGCAACGTCGTAAACCCCAGCAAATAGCGCGTGAATTGGCGCTGCTAAGTCTCAGTCAGTTACCAATAAACCCCAAAAAACTAGAAACTCTATCAGACGAACAATTAGTCTCTAAGCTAGTTTTAGGGGCAGTACGCACCCTCACATTAGAGGTACAGGATACATTGAATAATGCCGCAGGAGAACTGCAACGGAGTAATGAGCGTCTATTGACTAGTGAAACTAGAGCCGCTGACTTAAATACGGCTAGAACTATGCTGAAGGAGGCAATTTCCTATACACAAACCGCTATTAATCAATTAGGTACGTCCGTTGATTTTCCTGAATTGATTCAATTAGCTAATCAAGATAAGGAAGTTCGTAATTACGCCAAAGCAATTATTATTACCGTAAATGAAAATCGTCAAGCTATTGAAGAACTTATTTCTCATGCTTTAGTAGATTGGCAAGTGACTCGTTTAGCCCAAATTGACAGGGATATTCTACAAATAGCTACCGCAGAAATACAATTTATGAAAGTACCTGATAGTATCGCTATTAATGAAGCTGTAGAATTAGCTAAACGTTATAGTGGAGAAGATGGTCACCGTTTTATTAATGGCGTTCTTCGTCGAGTCAGTGAACGGAAAAAAACTGCTTAAATTTGTCCTTAGTCAGTGATCACTTCTCCCTGACTTCTAACTCCTTCCATGCTTCCTAATTAAATTCTTATCTAAATCAACTACAATGGCTTTTAATTGGTTTAATCGTCCCCAGACTGAATCCGCTGATACCCCCCAAACAGAAACACCCGCTTCTTCAGCAACTCCACCAGAAACAATAGTACCAGATACAGAGGATTTGTTAGCTTTCGCTAAAGCTGCGTATAAAAATATTCAAGAAAAACAACAAATAGAAACAGTAGCACCTGTAACTGTTGCAGAAGATACTATTCCTGAAAAAATAGTAGCCACAGAGGAAGTAATTACACTGACTGAAAATGCAGTAGAAATTACTGAAGATATTGTTAACGAATTACAACCAGAAGTAGCTAATTTATCTTTTTTAGAACGGGCTGCGGCGGAAAGACAAGCTAAACAAGAGAAATTGATTGCTAGTTCCATAGAAACCGAAATTCCAGAAATACTGACAAAAACCACGGAAACAGAGGTAACAATTCCCGAATTAGTATTTGATGATGGTTTTAGATGGTCAGCAGAGGTTTTAGCCGCCCAAGGGAGAAAAGCGGAAGATATTTCCCTAGAAGAGATTACTTGGTTGAAAAAACTGCGTCAAGGTTTAGATAAAACCCGACGAAATATTCTTAATCGCCTAAAATCAATTGTTGGTCAAGGTCCACTCAATCAAGATGCTGTAAATGAAATTGAATCACTACTTTTACAAGCTGATGTAGGTGTAGAAGCAACCGAACATATTATTAACGCGCTACAGAAAAAACTACTCGCAGAAGTAACTCCACCAGAACAAGCAATAGCCTATCTTAAAGAAATTCTTAGGGATATGCTAGATGCACCCTTACAAAATCATGTCAAATCTAAGTTCGCCCCAGAAAAAGATACTCTGACAATTTGGTTAATTACTGGAGTTAATGGGGCAGGGAAAACTACAACCATCGGTAAAATTTCTCACCTAGCGCAAAAATCCGGTTATAAATGTTTAATTGGTGCGGCTGATACATTCCGGGCGGCGGCGGTGGAACAGGTTAAAGTTTGGGGTAATAGAAGCGGTGTAGAAGTTATCTCCAATCCGGGCAAAAACACTGATCCGGCAGCGGTGGTATTTGATGCGATCACCGCTGCTCAGGCTAGGGAAACTGAACTATTATTAATAGATACCGCTGGAAGACTGCAAAATAAGAAAAATCTGATGGAGGAACTCAGTAAAATCCGCAAAATTATCACCAAAAAAGCTCCTAATACCCATGTTGAATCTCTTTTAGTTCTTGATGCTACTCTAGGACAAAATGGACTGCGACAAGCGGAAGTATTTTCCCAAGCAGCCCAACTCAGCGGCGTTGTTTTAACCAAATTAGACGGAACAGCTAGAGGAGGTGTCGCCCTGGCTGTTGTTCAGCAGTTAGGCTTACCTATTCGTTTTATTGGCGCTGGTGAAGGAATTGAAGATCTACGTCCCTTTTCTAGTTATGAATTTGTAGAAGCATTATTGAGCGGTTGATATTGCTTTTGGTTGAGATGTAACGCAAAAGTAAGATTTATAACTCAAACAAATTTTCTGATGTTACTTATGGTAATTTCGGGAACGTACCAGATATTTTAGTGTGATCTGGACTAATGGGGTTGGTGTTAGCTTCGAGGTTCTTAAATTGCGTAAATTAGGTTTACTTATGTTACCTAAAACTTACGTATTTATGGAAAAAAAGAGAATTTTTCCATAAAAGAAATCTATCTAAGGAAATATTGCCAAAATTTGTGGTATATAGGTTAAAAGCATGATCACAACTCTGTTTTTCACAAAAACCCAACTACCCAAAAATCATCAATTAACTGACTATAAATCTATGTCGTTTTTGGTTTGATGATTACTAATATCTAGCCTGAAAGGAATAGAGGTAATTTTATTGATGATAAACTTTATCTTTCTCAAGATATATAAGCGGCTAATTCAATTATGGAAAAATTGGAGGCCGCTGATTAATACTGATTAGCAAAGACATATTTTTGACAAAATCAGAAGATTAATCATCAACCACAAAAAATTCCGTTCTACCCTGCTTTTACTCTTGCTAAAATAACGAATCTCAGCCAATATAATTAATTTAACAATTAACCAAAAAAGAGTATTTAGAAATAACCACAAATTTGCTATTATCAATTGCAATATTAACCTGTGTCACAATTTCCTCCTCATCCTACTGATAGTAATAACAGCGCCACAACAGATGTCACTCCTGTGGTGGCGCTTAAGGAACTCGTGGCCAGGCTACATCGAGAACAAAATAAAATTCAAGACTTGTTGGGTTCTTTAGGATTTGCTCTCAGAAGCTTTCATAATTTAAATCAGTTTTTAGAATTGATTCCTCTTATGGCCACAAAAGTGACAGATGGAGAAGGAAGCGCACTTTTTCTTTATAAACCCAATGGACAAATTAGATTAGAACAATTACATTGGCAAGACAGTCAACAAAGGAAAAATATTAGAAAAGCCCTAGAAACTGCTAGTAGTCAAATTACCCTTTTAAATCATTCCGTTCCTCCAACTATATCTACAGGTATTTTAGATGAACAAATGCACCGTTATTTGGGTGCAGATGTGCAAATATTTGGGACAGCCATTTTAGTTAAGCATACAGAACGAGGTTGGCTTTATGTTCTCAGTCGTGATCCTGAATATAGTTGGACAGAAACTAGACAAAAATTAGTCCGGTTAGTAGCAGATCAAACAGCAGTTGCCATTGAAAATGATGAACTAGCTGTAGAATTAAGAAAAAAAGAACGTTTAGATCAAGAATTAGAAATTGGTGCGGAAATTCAACGCCGACTTTTACCGCGTCAATGTCCTAATATTCCAGGTTTGTCTATAGCAGCACGTTGTAAACCAGCTAATCGAGTCGGTGGTGATTATTATGATTTTATTCCTACCAAACCCCACCCACAACAATCTCCGGCTACGCCCCGCATGATATCAGAAAATGCTAGTTGGGGTTTGGTAATTGGGGACGTTATGGGTAAGGGTGTCCCCGCAGGTTTAATTATGACCATGTTGCGAGGAATGTTAAGGGGTGAAGTATTACATGGTAACACTCCAGCGGGAATTTTGCAAAATTTGAATCGTGTTATGTATGCGGATTTAGAAAATTCCCACCGCTTTGTAACTATGTTTTATTCAGAATATGACCCGAAAACGCGGATTTTATCTTATAGTAATGCAGCCCATAATCCCCCTTTGTGGTGGCACGCAGCGACAAAAACCGTCACCCGTTTGGATACCTTGGGAATGTTAATTGGGTTAGATGCTAATAGTGAATATAAAGATGCTCAAGCCCAGTTAGAAGTTGGGGATATAGTTATTTATTATACTGATGGTTTGACTGATGCGGCGGCCGCTGGAGGCGATCGCTTTGATGAAGATAATTTTATTACATCCTTTAGAACAGCTTGTAAGTATTGTAATAGTCCTCAAGAAATTGTTGAATATCTATTTGATCGAGTTGAGAAATTTATCGGCGCTGATAGACAAAATACAGATGATATGACATTGGTTGTTTTGCAAATTGTCTAATCACTCAAATTGTTTTCATGGGTAATTCAATTAAATTGTCGTTATGACAAGGGAACAGGTGACAGGTGACAGGTGACAGGTGACAGGTGACAGGGAACAGGTGACAGGTGACAGGTGACAGGTGACAGGTGACAGGGAACAGGGAACAGGTGACAGGTGACAGGTGACAGGTGACAGGTGACAGGGAACAGGGAACGGGGAACAGGGAACAAGGAACAGTCGAGGTGGTAGAGTTATTACCCATTACCCATTACCCATTACCAATTACCAATTACCCATTACCAATTACCCATTACCAATTACCCATTACCCATTACCCATTACCCATTACCCATTACCCATTACCCATTACCAATTACCCATTACCCAAGTTACATAAATTATGGTGGATTTCGGACAGTAGCTTAGAACATACCCATGCCGCCCATACCGCCCATACCGCCCATACCGCCCATACCGCCCATACCACCCATGCCGCCCATGCCGCCCATGCCAGCATCAGGAGCAGCGGGTTGTTTCTCAGGTTTTTCGGCGATAATAGCTTCAGTGGTGAGTACCATACCGGCAATAGAAGCAGCATTTTGTAAAGCGGAACGAACGACTTTGGCAGGATCAATAATACCGGCAGCAATTAAGTCTTCAAATTCCCCCGTCGCTACGTTATAGCCAATATTTAAGGCAGTTTCCCGAACTCTGGAAACAATTACAGAACCTTCCACTCCAGCATTGTCTGCAATTTGTCGCAGGGGTGCTTCTAAGGCTTTTTTGACAATATCAGCACCAATTCTTTCTTCAGGGGAGAGTCTGGCTTTAATTTCCTCTACCTTAGTAGATAGATGAATCAATGTTGTACCACCACCGGGAACAATACCTTCCTCTACCGCTGCTTTAGTGGCATTAAGTGCGTCCTCAATTCGGAGTTTTCTGTCCTTGAGTTCGGTTTCCGTGGCTGCACCAACTTTAATCACAGCAATACCACCGGCTAACTTAGCAATGCGTTCTTGCAGTTTTTCGGTATCATAATCGGAATCCGTTTCTGCCAACTGTTTGCGAATTTGAGCAATTCGTTTTTGGATTTCTGGTTTAACAGTGTTACCAGCGACAATTGTGGTGTTTTCCTTGTCAATGTTGATTTTTACAGCAGTTCCCAACATTTCCAAAGTAGCGGTATCTAAGCTTAAACCAATTTCCTCAGAAATTAATTGTCCATCGGTGAGAATGGCAATATCTTCTAGCATAGCCTTACGGCGCTCGCCAAAACCAGGGGCTTTAATGGCAGCTACAGCCAACACACCACGAGATTTATTCACAACCAGAGTTGCTAAAGCATCACCATCTACATCTTCAGCAATAATTAGTAAAGGTTGACCTAAACGGGCAACTTTTTCTAAAATAGGTACTAAATCTTGGATGCTGCTGATTTTTTTATCAGTAATCAGGATGCGGGCATTTTCAAATTCTACTGTCATCCGTTCGTTGTTGGTGATGAAGTAGGGAGAAATATAACCCCGATCAATCTGCATCCCTTCCACTACTTCTAGTTCAGTAGTCAGGGATTTAGATTCTTCTACAGTAATGACACCATCTTTGGTTACTTTCTCCATAGCCAATGCCAGCATATTGCCAACTTCAGCATCATTACCAGCGGAAACTGTGGCCACTTGAGCGATCGCACTTCCTTCTACAGGTTTAGCAATTTTGGCAATTTCTGCTACCAGTCCCTCAACGGTTTTATCAATACCCCGTTTCAAACTCATGGGATTTGTTCCCGCTGCAACATTCTTTAAACCTTCCCTAATCAAGGCCTGTGCTAGAACTGTGGCAGTAGTAGTGCCATCCCCAGCTATATCCTTGGTTTTAGATGCTACTTCCTGAATCAGTCTAGCACCAGTATTTTCTAAAGGATCTTCTAATTCAATTTCTTTGGCAACGGTGATCCCATCGTTAACAATTTGGGGAATACCAAATTTTTTCTCTAATAGAACGTTCCGTCCTTTTGGACCTAAAGTGATCTTCACCGCATCCGCTAGGGTGTTAATACCCTTTTCTAAAGCACGCCGTGATTCTTCCTTAAATGCAATAACCTTGGCCATGTTTTATTTCTCTATATACTTCCATTAGACAATTTAGCACTCACTGACCAAGAGTGCTAATCCCTTTTCATAATTTATTTCTTATTTCACAATTGAGATGAACAATCAAAATCCCAAAGTACATTACTATTAACAGTTGATACTAATATTTAACTATAAAACCCATGATTGTCTTGGGAGCAAATGAATCTAGAAAACTTCCTTATATCCCTTGGCATTGCTAAACCTAGCGGGTCCGGCTGGTTAGCTGTAGTGTTTACATTTCTATTAGCTTCAAGTGTCACCTGGTTTTTAATTCCCACAATTCGCAAATTTGCCCTAGAGGTAGGTTGGGCAGACCAACCCAATGCCCGACGACTGAATCAAGAACCCTTGCCTAATGCCGGCGGTTTGGCAATCTACGCGGGTGTAATTGCGGCTTTGGTCCTAGCTAGTCTCTTGCGGCCAATTGAAATTCAGGGGGTTTTAGCTCAAGTCTTAACCATTCTCCTGGGTGGTTCTATTTTAGTTCTGGTTGGCTTTATTGATGACCAATTTGGCTTACCTCCCTCTGTGCGGTTATGGGCCCAGGTGACGACAGCACTTTTGTTAGTTGGTAACGGTATCAGTATTAACGTTGTCTTTGGTACACCTATTGATTCTCTCTTATCCATGGCCTTAACTGTACTGTGGGTAGTAGGAATCACTAATGCTATTAATCTCATGGACGGTATGGATGGTTTAGCAGGTGGTATCAGTTTCATTACTGCTATTAGTTTATTAGGAGTTTCTGCTCAGTTTGATAATCGCGCTGCTGCTACTTTAGTTCTAGCGGCTTTGGGAGGGGCTGCCTTGGGCTTTTTACGCCATAATTTTTACCCCTCACACATTATTATGGGTGATGCTGGAGCATACTTTTTTGGTTATGTTTTAGCAGCAACCAGCATCTTAGGTAAACTCCAACTAAATACTGTTTACGCCCTCATACCTACAGTTTTATTTTTACTGTTACCAGTTATTGATACTACTCAAGTGTTTATACGCCGGATTATGGCCGGAAAAAACCCTTTGAGTACACCTGGTAAGGATCACCTGCACCACCGTTTACTGGCTTGGGGACTATCCCAACGCAATGCGGCTTTTATCTTATGGTCTATTACTTTGGGCTGTAATTTGCTGGCTATGAAAGTCCAGGGCATGACTTTATCTGTGATCCTGGCTACTGCTGCTGGTATTATCTTGCTGTTAGGCTTTACTGTTTGGCAAAGAATACTCAATAATCAATGCAAATGATTATAAGCATAGATCCCTAACTTCTCAAAGGGGTCAGGGATCTGTGTATTTTCGTATGATCAAACTACATCACCATGCCACCGTCAACGTTAAATACTTGTCCAGTGATGTAGGCTGCTGCGGGATCAGATGCTAAAAATCTTACCATACCAGCAATTTCTTCCGGTTGACCAAAACGCCCCAGGGGAATATATTGTAAGATTCCTTCGGCTTTAATATCGCTGGTCATGTCAGTGACAATAAAACCTGGAGCAACGGCATTTACAGTAATTCCACGGGAAGAAAGTTCTTTGGCTACGGTTTTGGTAAAACCAATCACACCTGCTTTGGCAGCACTGTAATTGGCTTGTCCAGGATTGCCCATTTGTCCAGCTACGGAAGCAATATTAATAATCCGCCCTGAACGTTGTTTAAGCATAATTTTACTGACTGCTTTTGTACATAAAAATACGCCAGTTAAATTAATGTCTATCACTGCTTGCCATTCTTCTAATTTCATTCTTAGCAGCAGGGTATCACGAGTAATACCAGCGTTATTAACTAAGATATCCACTCGCTGGAATTTTTCTAAGGTGGTTTTAATCAGTGTATCTACTTGATTCTCTTGAGAAACATCTCCTTGAATAGCAACTGCTTCACCTCCGGCTGCGGTAATTTCTGCTACCACTTGATCTGCTGCTGTGCTAGAACTAGCGTAGTTAACAACTACTTTTGCACCTTCAAAGGCTAATTGTAAAGCGATCGCTTTGCCAATTCCTCGTGATGCACCAGTGACAATTGCTACCTGATCTTTTAATAAACTCATCTCATTTTCCTCAATCTTTGGAGATACCCCGCTCATTATTTTATGGTAATTTGGTGAGGAGATCAGACATTTTCTGAATCCATTATCTTTCATCCCATCTGAAAAACAGACTGAATATCTTTTCATTTACAAATCTTAATCACAACACAGCAAATATTTATGATATAAGTAAAGTACGGTATTCCTACTTAAAAACCGTAGATTATTTGCAGAGGTGTAGCATCAGTGGGTATAGTAGTAGAAAACGTCTCTAAACAATTTGGTAGTTTCCAGGCCGTGGCACAGGTAAATCTGGAAATTCAAAGTGGTTCTCTCGTAGCTTTACTCGGTCCATCTGGATCTGGTAAATCTACTTTATTGCGGTTAATCTCTGGTTTAGAAATGCCGGATACAGGTAAAATCATTCTGACAGGGAAAGACGCTACTTATCAAAGTGTGCAAGAACGAAATATTGGCTTTGTCTTTCAACACTATGCTCTATTTAAACATTTAACTGTTCGTAAAAATATCGCCTTTGGTTTGGAAATTCGCAAAGCTCCGCAAAAGAAAATTCAAGGTAAGGTAGAACAACTACTAGAACTAGTACAATTAAGCGGATTAGGCGATCGCTATCCTTCGCAATTGTCTGGAGGACAAAGACAACGGGTAGCTTTAGCTAGAGCATTGGCTGTAGAACCCAATGTACTATTATTAGATGAACCTTTTGGCGCACTTGATGCTAAAGTCCGTAAAGACTTACGAGCTTGGTTGCGTCGTCTGCATGATGAAGTTCATGTTACCACAGTTTTTGTTACCCATGACCAAGAAGAAGCAATGGAAGTTGCTGATGAAATTGTAGTGATGAATAAAGGTAAAGTTGAACAGGTAGGAACACCAGCAGAAATTTATGATCATCCTGCTTCCGCATTTGTGATGAGTTTTATCGGTCCTGTGAATGTATTACCTAGTTCTGCTAAAATTTTCCAAAGTAGTGGATTTGAGTCAACACATCCAGAAACATTTTTGCGTCCTCAAGATATTATCATTGAAACAGTTGCTAATGGCACAACAGTACCAGCTACAGTTAGTAGAATTATTCATTTAGGTTGGGAAATTCAAGTAGAATTAACCTTAGATGATGGACAAATGATGACAGCCCATTTAACACGGGAACGGTTTGATGAATTAAAGCTAGAACCACAAGAAAAAGTTTATGTCAAGCCTAAAGATGCTAAATCCTTCCCCTTTTATTATTCAATATAAAAGAAAAGAATGTAAAGCCAACGATTAGTAATGTAAAGCAATCAAACAGTAATGTAAAGCCAACAACTAGTAATGTAAGGCAATCAAACAGTAATGTAAAGCTAACAACTAGTAATAGATAATAAATAGTTGACGATTGACAACTTTAAATTATCAATTATCAACTATCAATTAGCAATTAGATAAGAGATTTTGCCTTTTCAGACTCTTTTCCTAAGCCAACCAACCGAGCGCTAAGTTCCCACATCAGTTTACCTTTTTCGTCATCTCGTGCTTGGGGAGAAACTTTTTGTACAAAAGATGTTCTATCCTTCTTTTGACGATTTCCCCAACTCCAATAAATACCAGATTGTTTGTATTCAGGGTCAGCAACTACCATAGCAACACGCTCTCCTGATAATTCCTCAGAAACAAATCCCCCAGTAATATATTTTTGAAACAGAGGGAAAAGTTTTTGAAACTGAGGGTAATGATTGCGGAATAAAGCCGTTGTAGCTACACAACCAGGATAGAGAGAACTGAAGGTAATTCCAGTAGATTCATGAAAACGGTTATGTAGTTCGCGCATAGTGAGAACATTACATACCTTACTATCTTTATAAGCTTTAACTGGTTCAAACTTCTTACCATTAATCATTGTAATTGGGTCTTGAAAACCTGCTGCAAAACCCTCAAAATTACCCAAATCTGGACGAGGGGGAATTTTACCACCCAATTCATCTGGGTTATGGGTAACAGTTCCTAGAATGACTAATCTTTTATCAGTAGCAGATGACTTTTGCAAATCTGGTAACATCAGATTACACAGTAGGAAATGTCCCAAGTGATTTGTAGTGACAGTTAATTCATAACCTTCGGGAGAAAATAAAGGCTCTTTAATTAAAGGCATATAAATAGCAGCATTGCAAACTAAAGCCTCTAAACTTCTACCAGTAGCCCTAAAATTGTTGACAAATTGCCTAACGCTTTCTAAAGAGCCTAAATCAATGTGCATGAGTGTGTAGCTATTTGCAGGCATTCCCACACTTTTAGCAGCTTTCTCAGCTTTGATTAAATCACGACAAGCCATAATAACGTGCCATTGTCCTCTATTAGCGAGAGCCTTTGCTGCTTGTAAACCTACTCCCGAAGAAGCACCTGTAATGATTACGGTTGACTGACGATTTTGTTCCATTTGTTTATATTGCTTTCGATGATTGTTGAGTTTAAAAAAACAGTGTATATGATCTTGATGATCTCATACTTTTGAAATTTCTATGGTAATTGACAACCAACCACCGACCACTGACAATTGACAACTGACAACTAACAACTGACAACTAACAACTGACAACTGACAACTGACAACTAACAACTGACAACTGACAACTGACAACTAACAACTGACAACTGACAACTAACAACTGACAACTGACCACTAACAACTGACAAATTAAACAATTTTTGGTTTTTGTAAATGCCAATTAGTTGATTGTTCATAAGCATAAGCTACTTGGAAAAGTTGCTCCTCTCCCAAAGCTTTGCCAACTATTTGTAGCCCAATTGGTAGACCTTGACTATCAAAACCACAGGGTAAACTAATCCCTGGTAAACCAGCTAAATTAGCGGGAATAGTCATTAAATCATTCAAATACATACTCAAAGGATCGGTAGTTTTTTCTCCGGCTGTAAATGCGGTAGTGGGTGCAGTGGGAGAAATTAAAACATCTACTTTTTCAAAAGCTTTTTCAAAGTCTTGTTTAATTAAAGTGCGGACTTTTTGCGCTTTCAAATAATAGGCATCATAATAACCAGCGGAAAGGGCATAAGTACCAATCATAATCCGGCGTTTCACTTCCGCCCCAAAGCCTTGAGAACGAGTCCGGGTATACATTGATAAAAGATTATCCGCATCAGGAGAACGTAAACCATATTTAACGCCATCATAACGGGCTAAATTAGCTGAAGCTTCCGAGGGGGCGATAATGTAGTAAGTTGGTAAACCATAGCGGAAACTGGGACAGGAAATAGGATGAATTTCTGCACCTAATTCTTGTAGTTGTTCAATAGCTTTAGTGACAGCAGCTTCTACTTGAGGATCTAAACCTGCACCAAAGGTTTCTGTAATTACACCAATTCTCAATTTTTTGCCAACTTTGAGATCCGGTTTTAAACTAGCTGCATAGTTAGGAATTGGGACCTTGAGACTGGTAGAATCTTGGGGATCATAACCTGCGATCGCACTCAATAATATTGCTGCATCTTCTACACTGCGTCCAAATGGTCCAATTTGGTCGAGAGAAGAAGCATAGGCCACCAAACCATAACGGGAAACTAAGCCATAGGTCGGTTTCATTCCTACCACACCGCAGAAAGACGCAGGTTGCCGAATTGAACCTCCGGTATCAGAACCCAGAGAAACCACACATTCATCTGCTGCTACTGCTGCGGCTGAACCACCGGAAGAACCACCCGGAACACGGGATAAATCCCAAGGATTAGCGGTAACTTGATAAGCGGAGTTTTCTGTAGAACTCCCCATAGCAAACTCATCTAAATTAGTTTTACCCACCATGACACCTCCAGCATCAGCTAGTTTTTGGGTAACGGTGGATTCGTAAGGGGGGACAAAATTTTCTAAAATCCGGGAAGCGCAGGTGGTGACAATCCCTTTTGTACATAAATTATCTTTAATGCCGATGGGAATCCCGGCTAACAGTCCAATTTCTTCTCCCGCAGCGATTTTTGCATCCACAGCTTGAGCTTGTTTTAAGGCTTGTTCTGTCGTGACAGTGAGGAAACTGTGCAGTTTGGGTTCTAACTCTTGAATCCGATTTAATGCTTCTTGGGTAATTTCAACGGCAGAACGTTCTTTAGTGATTATCTGTTCGTGCAATTCGCGGATGGATGCCATAATTGTTATCTTTAAGGAATCAAGTCATTGATTTTAGCATTTCTAGGGCTAGGGATTGGGGAATTTGCATCTGAAGTTACAGGAGATTTTTTTTTCACGCAGAGGCGCTCCAGGCGCGGAGGGAGTTTAGTTATACTAAAAATATTAGTTATAGTTAGATAATTAGTTTATAGTTTATTGGGAAAAGCCAATTTTAATATGCCGGCAAAGGACATCTATCACAATGCTGTTAAAAATGCCTTAATTCAAGAAGGTTGGATAATTACAAATGACCCTCTACATTTAAAATGGGGTCAAAAAGATATGTATGTAGATTTAGGAGCAAAACAACTTTTAGCCGCAGAACAAGGAACTAGAAAAATTGCCGTAGAAATTAAAAGTTTTGTCAGTCCTTCGGAAATGGCTGATCTTAAAGATGCTATTGGTGGATTTGTTTTATATCGTGCTGTTATGAATCGTCTAGAACCTGATAGAATATTATATTTAGGAGTGCGTGACACTGTATTCACAGATTTATTTGAAGAACCAATTGGTAAACTTTTAAGAGAAAGCGAAAATCTGAATTTACTTGTTTTTAATTCTGATACTGAGAGGATTACCCAATGGATACCTTAGATAACTATCGCCGGATTATTAAAGAAGTGTTAATACCTTATACACAAATTCCTTATTCCTATGGAGTGATTGAATGTAAAACAGTTTTTGATAGTGAAAATGATAGCTATTTACTAATAACTCTTGGTTGGGATGGTGCTAAAAGAATTCACGGTTGTTTAGTTCATCTTGACATTATTGATGGCAAAATATGGGTGCAAAGAGATGATACAGAAGATGGTGTTACTTATGAATTAGAAGCAGCGGGAATTACTAAAGATAAAATTGTTTTAGGTTTTCATCCGCAAAATGTTAGGCAACATACGGGATATGCTGTGATTTGAGTTGCTTTGGCACGAAAGAGAAGTTTTATTCAATTCTATCTAAACCGGTTTTTAACTTCTTCCCAAGTAGAAGCATTTGTAGAGTTTTTTTCGTAATTTTCTAACCGTCGCTCTAATTCTTGTTGTTGTGCTGGACTCAAGGGAAGTTCTTCTTGATGTTCTAAGATGCTGTCCCATAAATCTTCAGTGCGATCGCTGATCTCGTAGGTTGGGTTAAGGAACGCAACCCAACATCAATATTGCTGTTAGAGAGTGTTTGTTGGGTTTCATTTTATTCAACCCAACCTACAGTGCTAAGATAGCTTGACAAATTGAATAAGGAAAGTATTCCCTTGTGCAAATCTGACAGTAATTTGCATGGCTGATCCTTCAGAATCTTCAAGATGTATTGGGCTGCCAATTTGAAAATATACAGGTTGCTGTTTACCTCCATTTATTGCTATATTATCAGCATAAACATAAGTTCTATATAAATTGTCTAGAATGGGATTTAAACGACCTTTTAAACCTTTAATATATCCAGTTTGATTAGGAAAAATAATTGAGCCAATCTTTCCTATAGGTTTGAGAATTTGTTTGGAATCATTTTGTGGAGAAAAATTTTTAACTATTATACCTGGGAAATTTGGATGAGCAACTAAAAGGGTATAACTTTGTTTGGCTTTTATCTTTAATTCAGCTATACCATTTTTATTTGTAGCACCTTCTAAATATGTGCTATTTTTACCAACCAAAATTACTTGTGCATTATAGATGGGATTATTTTTGTCATTACGAATAGATATTTTAACAGATATAGGATTTATGGTTAATGAAGTTTTTTGAGCAAGTGTCCGAAATTTAACTTTTGTTTTAGATGTATTAGCCACTCCAGGCAAGGATAATAAAGCTAACATATTAATAATTAAAAATATTGGAAAATATTTTTTTAATGGTGATTGTATTTTCATTGGTTTCCTTTAGTTTATTGACTGATGCAGCAAGTAATATACTCAAGCATAATCATATTTAATAACAGTTGTAAAGATTTTCACGAGTTATTTTTTGTTTAGTTTATTTGCTAAGTAGATAACTAATGTAACAAAACTTAATTAAATTTCTGGCTGAATAATCAGGTTATAGTTCATTGGGAAAATCCTAACCTTTTTTTAACTTCTTCCCAACTAGAACCGGTTGTAGGATTTTTTTTGTAATTTTCTAACCGTCGCTCTAATTCTTGTTGTTGTGCTGGACTCAAGGTAAGTTCTTCTTGATGTTCTAAGATGCTGTCCCATAAATCTTCAGCAAGTTGAATACGTTCTGCAATGCTGAGTTCAGCAATGTCAAATTTTAACAGGGGATGGAGACTCATGAGTGGAGAGTTAGAATAGAACTTTTATTTATTTTATAACATTGGGATACAATTAATGCAGGTTTGTCATTGCCCTAATTACAAAAATATCGGTTACATAATTTGTAAGTCTACAAAGTCACTCTCTCAAATACAAATCATGAATATTAATGCCTCTATTATTGATCAACGTTTGCAATCAGTGATTGATACTATTCGACAACGGGCTGCTGAAGAATTAAATATTAATGATGCCGGTAAACTTAAATCTTTGGCATTTGTCTATTTTTGTGTGCAAACAATTCTAGATTTAGAAGACTCTAATACCTTTGATGGTTTGACAGAAAGTGGTGGAGATTTTGGTGTGGATGCCATGCACATTTCTGAAGAATATGATAGTGAGTTTACAGTTAGTTTATTTCAGGTAAAGTATGTAAATAATCTAGAAGGTAAGACTAATTTTCCTGAAAATGGTATCACGGCACTCATTAATGCGATTCGATTTTTGTTTGATCCCACTGCCAAATTAGAGCATATTAATCAACGGTTACTGGCCAAAGTAGAAGAAGCCCGGAGTTTAATTCGGGATGGATATATTCCCCAGGTGCGGGCATTAGCTTGTAATAATGGCATAAAATGGAACGCATCATCTCAAGAAGCAATTGATCGATCTGGATTCGGTGATCAGGTGACATGGGAACACATTAATCATGAACATCTCATCAAAATTCTGCAAGCTTCTAAACCAGTTAAAGATACTTTGCAATTAAGTGGCAAAGCTATAGTTGAAGATATGAATTTTAGTCGGTTACTTGTGGGCAGAATTTCCATAACTGAAATTGCGGCTTTGATTGAGCGACACGGAGAACGCTTGTTAGAACGCAATATCCGCCGTTATTTAGGGCTACAAGGCAACCGCGTCAACGAAGGTATTCGGGATACTTTAAACAGCGATGAAAAAAACAATTTCTATTTTTACAATAATGGCATTACTTTAACTTGCGACAGTTTTTCCTATAACGCGCTGCAAAATGGTGATTATCAGGTACGAGTTGAGAACCTGCAAATTATTAATGGTGGTCAAACTTGTATGACCATTTTTAAAACTCTTCAGCAGCCAAATTTCTTCCAACAAAATACCCCAGCTTATGTTTTAGTTCGGCTTTATCAATTACCTACTGATAATGATGATTTAGTCCAAAAAATTACTTATGCTACCAATAGTCAAAACCCGGTGGATTTAAAGGATCTCCGAGCTAATGATAATCTACAGCAGCGGCTAGAAATGGATATCCAACAGTTAGGATTTAATTATCGCCGTAAACGCTCGGATACAGGCACTAAATCCACAGATATTACTTCAGGTGTAGCGGCTGAGGCGATACTAGCGGTTTGGCGACAAAAGCCTCATCAAGCTAAGTTTTTCACTCGTGAGCATTTTGGTAAACTGTATAATGTAATTTTTACTGAGCAGTTGAATGGCGCACAAGTCGTAATCGCTGTACAGTTGTATAGAATTGCTGAAAAGCAACGCAAACGACCAAACCCAAATGATCCTGCTTGTGTCCGTTATGCTTCGTGCTTTATTGCTATGCAAATGGGGCGAAGACTTCTCAAAAAAATGAATCTTCAAATGAAGGAAATTGACCACCGTAATTTTGAAGATGTAACTCAGTTGATTAATCAAAATGGGGAGAATTATTTCCATGATTCAGTGCGAGATGTTCAAAAGGCACTTCAAGCACTTTACGGAAGCCAGGAAATTTCTTTACAACAACTTTCTGCCACTTTCCGACGCGGTGATTTAATAGAGAAACTTCAGCAGATGGAAATTCATTAAATATATTCCTATGAATGACAAACTCCAGACCGAAACAGACAATCTACAAGAAAACACTAATGTGGAAATAAGTCAACAGCCAAAACCAGAAAAAGTTTTATGTCCCCATTGTCAACGCACTGCTACAAATGGTATTAAATGTAAAGGCATTTGTGTGGCTGATAATGACTATTAAGGTGTCAATAAACAAATTTAGAAAAACTAAGTAACATGATTAAAATAATTTCTCGGAAATATGTCGGTCAAGCCAATGTTTATGATATTGGTGTGGAAAATGACCATAATTTTGTGATCAAAAATGGTTTTGTCGCTGCCAATTGTTTCAATAAATCTCACTCTACAGCTTACGCTTACGTCACCTATCAAACATCATATTTAAAAGCAAATTATCCATTGGAATATATGGCCGCGCTATTAACTGCTAACAGTGGTGATACTGACAAAGTACGGAAATATCTTGATAATTGCTCTAATATGGGGATCACTATTGATGCACCTGATGTTAATCGCTCTGGTTTAGATTTTACTCCGGTGGATGGGAAAATTTTATTTGGATTTTCGGCGGTGCGAAATGTGGGACAAAATGCCATTGTTAGTATCTTAGAAGCAAGAGAACAATCAGGAGAATTAGTCCCATTTCAATCTCTCGCGGATTTTTGCGATCGTGTTGATTTACGAGCTATGAACCGACGTACTTTAGAATCACTAATTAATTGCGGAGCTTTTGATAAAATTGAACCTAACCGCAACCAATTAATCCATGATTTGGAATTAGTTTATGAGTGGGCCCAATCCCGTGCTAAAGATAAGGCTAGTGGACAGGGAAGCATTTTTGATTTATTAGGAAGTGGATTTGCAGGTAATAATAATCAAGTTCAAAAAAACACTTTTGAATCTGCTCCGAAAGCTCCTCCTGTTAATGATTTACCACCTCAAGAAAAATTACGCATGGAAAAGGAGTTATTAGGATTTTATTTATCAGACCATCCTCTCAAATCTATTAGACAATCATCGTCGGTCCTTGCACCAATTAATTTAGCACAACTGGGTGAACAAAAGGATGATTCTATCCTTTGTGCAGTAGTAATGTTGAATAATGTTAAAAAAGTCATGACAAAAAAAGGTGAACCAATGGCAATTTTGCAGGTTGAAGATTTATCTGCTGCTACGGAAGCTGTTGTTTTTCCTAAAACTTATGAACGCATTAGTTCTATACTGGCAGTTGATGCTAGATTAATTATTTGGGGTAAGGTAGATCGTCGTGATGAACAAAGTCAATTTATTCTGGAAGATGCGGAAACTGTAGAAACGGTAAAAATGATTTTATTAGAACTTAGTCCACAACAAGCGGGGACTATTGAAGAACAACATCGTCTCAATATGATTCTTAAAGCTCAAGCTGGAGATAAGGATAAATCAAAAGTACCAGTAATTGGTATTGTTCAAGCAGGAAATCATCGAGAAATTGTCCGGTTTGGTAGACAGTTTTGGGTACAAGATTCGGGAACAGCATTGCAAGCATTACAAAATGCTAATTTTCACGCTGATCTTAAACAATTGACTAGTGGTTAACCATAAACATAAAGATGACACATTTTGAGGATTTATCCAAAAACTCTCTCAATTTTCTATTTCTTTATGTATTTAATGTTTTTCTTTAATAGACTCTACTTATTAGTAAGGTCTGTTCATAAGACTAGAGATGTTTATTCTCCTATTATTTATGTATGAATTGT
>NZ_KE384605.1:0-23041 GCF_000426905.1 Dolichospermum circinale AWQC131C | reverse complement strand
CCACAGAGGCACAGAGGTCACGGAGAAATGAGGATTTGAGAGATATTTTGCGTAAGTCCTGGTCATATTTGATTTCTATCTATATCCCAGTCTAACGAAGTACAAAATTATCTGCGTTCATCTGCGTTCAATTATTACTGTTTGTATCTCACTTAAATGAGAATGGCTATAATGTTTAATTAATATGAAAATTTTTATATTCTTATCAGAGGTACAAGGTTGTCTAAATATATAAATTATGTATATTGTAGTTTTGAAAATATATTTCTCGATTATTGTCAATTACAATATATAATTTATCCAATCAAATAGGAGATTATTCATAATTCTCTGTTTTTTGTTGCTTTATTAATTCGATACTTTCTTGAATTTTAGTATTTAAATACAATCAAATATAAATAATTACTATTAAATAATGAATATTATCTAATATGATTGTATTGCGATCTTATATAATTGTATTGCGATCTTATGTAATTGTATTACAATCTTATATGATTGTTAGGTAAACTTGTACTTTAGTTACAGATAACAATAAAACAATTGTCAAAGCAGTTAGGATATAGATTAACAATAAAACTTCTTTTATAAGAAAATTTTTCTCATGGCTTGTAACTTTTAATTCTTAACTGCTAAGTTATAACTCCTGATTGAGTGACTTTTTTTGTATTAATTTGAAATTGAGAATTTAAGAAAAGCGACTTGCTTTGCAATACAAACCGCCTGACTTGTTAGTAAATAGGTAATATTGACATTAATTCTCTTTCTGTTCTTGAAAAAACTTTTGGTAAATAGTTTTAGTATTTTCTTCATTAGCAGAAGTAGCAGTCATTTGATAATCAACCAAATTATCCACAAAAGGAAGAGATACCTTAAAAGTACCATCAGCATTGAGTTTGACATTTTGACCATCAATAGTGACAATTGCATCTTGTTTAGTTGCACCATAAATCACTAATTCGGTATCAACGACAAACCAGAAATCTGTACTAGGACCACTGAAGACATGAACCGTACCAGAACGAGCCAGACATAACCACTGATGATCATTAATTAAATAACCAATTTCTGTCATGTAATCACGTTCACCTTTAGGAATAGGTATATAACAATCATGAATTGCGGTTTCACATTCATATTGTTGCACCAATTCAGGAAGTTGATAACTAAGGTCAAGATTAGTAACATCATAGAGACGTACAGCTAAAGTCATAAATCCTTGATTCTGTAATTTCTTTTGATGATTTATGTTTTGTTTGAGCTTATCACTTTCAGAAATATACCAAGATACATAAGCCCATTTGGGAGTGCGGGGTGTGAAGATAATTCTGGTATTTTCATTAGCATTAATTTGGTTCATAGTAGTCCAAGCTGCTATTTCTGCGTCTAACTCCATTGCGATGTTTTCATCAGTGGTTGTAGGATGGAATGGAGTTGGTAATATCTCTTCTGCTATTTGAGGTATATTGAGTTCAATGTCATTGCTAATTGAATTTAAAGCTTCTTCCAGATTTGATGGTAAATCAGAGGCCAACTTTTGAGTTGGTGGTGATTTGTGAGTTGATGGAAAAGATATACCGAGTAATTCTGATAAAGAGATATATTTATCTTCGTTAATTGGAGCTTGAATTGGAGCTTGAATTGGAGTTTGAATTGGAGTTTGAATTGGAGCTTGAATTGGAGCAGGGTGTCTATTGAGTAATTCTGATAAAGACATGGTCTTTTGATCAGATTCAGATGATGTTGATGTTAGTGGTTCGGGTGTTTCTAGTAGAGAATTGGTAAATTCATCTATAGGTATATCCGAGTCAATTAGATCGTGATGAATACTTGGGATTGGTGGATAATGATTATTGACGACAATCACAGGTGCTTCTGTATCCCACATTGTGCCATTATGACCATCAAGTTGATTAATTTCCTTTATCTGTTCCTTTGGGGAAATTGTCTGAGTGGGAGTTAGATTATTTGCTGCTGTTGCTTGTGAAAAGATGTCGTCTTGAGAGTGATTACCGTTGAGTCCATTATGATTGTTATGATTGTTAGTTGTAGTTGCGGGGATAGCTGGGTCGAGGGTTTCCTTGGTTGCTTCTTGAAAGAGGTGGTTATCCTCTGAATCTTCTGAATCTAATATATTTGAATTTGATGCAGTTGTTTTTAGCGATCGCTTTTTTCTTCCCCACAATAAAGGTAAACAACTAATTAAACCAGCAATCAGAAATAAGGGTAATAGCAGTAAAAACCCCAGATTTTTGGTCAGCATTGAAGGGTTAGTAAAGGGGTTTACCAACCGTATTTCACCTCCAACTTCTGTAGGTTGCTGTGTAGCGAGGCCTTTGGGAAGAGGTGATAAAGATGAATTTTGATCAATGGTAGAGGTTGCTGTTGGGGTTGCTGTTGAGATTTCTGTCGAGGTTAGGGTAGGAGTGGTAACAGTTTGTAATTGACTCGACATAACAGCAAGTGCTTCTGCTTGTCTAGCAGCTTCTATAGATTCCTGTCCGGTTTTAGCTAGAATAAATCCGAGAAAATCCTTAACTTTTGGACTGGGATTTTGTTGATAGACGTACACAAAAGGCTGGTAAAAGGGATATTCCACAGTTTCTGGTGAGAAGTCCTGTATTTTCAGGACTCGCACCGCCGGCAACTTAGAAACCTGATTTGCTAAAACATAGCTAATGCCATCATCACCTAATTCTTTAATGATATTGGCCGTATTATCGTCTGGCATTTGTACAGCATTTCCGTGAGCAAATTGGCCGGACTTAAATGCTATATATTCGCTCAAGGAAGCACGAGTATCACTATGGTCGGGATGATCTATCAATCTAATTTTACCTTGAGTATTCCCCACTTCTGACCAGTCTGTAATTTCTCCTTGGAAAATTTTCGCCAATTGTTCAGTCGTTAAGCCACCTTGAAAGGGGTTATCGTTACTAACAACGATAGCGATTTTTTCCCGACGCACCAGTATTTGTTGTAAACCTTGTGCTTTTTCTTCTGGGGTGAGTCTGCGACCCAGGGCTGCCAGATCAACTTTACCATCTAAAATCGCTTTTAATGCCTCTTCATTGCCATTGATAGCAACTTCTACCTGAGTTCCCGAAAACTGTTTTTCAAAGTTTTCTTTTAAGGTTTGGTTAAGGGTGAGAAAGTTAGCCGAACCGTCAATTTTAACTATTGTGCCATTTTCTACCGTTGGCGGCGAGGAAAAGGCCGAAGTATCAGTCTGGGCTTGCACTGGTGCGGAAATCAAGAAACTTGCTACCATGGGGCTGGTAGTCATGGACATTAATAAAGCCAGATTGATAATTACAGTATCTTTTTTTTGTTGTTGCCACATACATCCCTAATTAAGCTAGAATAGACGGACTACTCGCCAATACTCAAAATATTTGTTTGATTGAGCAGACGGGTTAATTATACAACTTGAGTCATTTTTATCTGTAATAACACAAGTGATGAAAATAAAAAAGGGGTGGGGAGTTGGCTTCTGCTCAACAAGCTGAGTAAAAACACTATGGACAAAACTTTGATTATGGGAAAGGCCGTAAAACCTAACCAGGTTTTACGGCTTTTGTGGTCAATAAAAATAGTTTTCAAGTCACCCCTTAGACGTAAAAGAAAATTTAAGAGATCAAACTTTGCGCCTTTACGCGAAACAAAAACCGTGGTTTATTTACCAGTAAAATCGCTGTAAGTAACCAGCAAGGTCATATCTACTTTAACATCTCAGTTAACAAAGATGCTGGATGTTGACTATGAGGCCACGCAAAAGCATGGCGAAAGGCTGCATTTTGACAAGCTTGTAACTGTTGAAAATTAATAATGTCGTAAGTCAAAAGATTTTCATATTCAAAGGGTAGACGCATATTATGCAATCCGGCATTATCCGTACAAATAGCGATATCAACTTCTGCTGCAAAACATCGGTCAAAGACTAATTTTAGCTGACGAATATCCTGCAAAGTGCCTGTTTTTAAATAAGTTGTCGGACAAACTTCTAAACATTGTCCTCTTTTAGCAATCTCTGGAAGTAATTCAGGATACAAAATAGGTATTTGAATACCATGACCAATTCGCATTAAATAGGGTAGCAATTCTGGATAACAACCATCTTGAGTTTCATAAAGATGCCCTGTGGTGTTAATATTTAATGAATGGGCATAATTATATAAATGTATCCATTCTGCCATCCTTTCAGCATAATAGCGATCGCCTCCTGCTACGTCTATGCCGCAAACATATTCCCTATTTCGCGCTGCTAAATCAATAATGGCCTGATTTACCTCAAAAGGTAAACGGGAGTGCATACAGAGGATTTGACGGGTGATAATGGGATATTCAGGGATATGACTAGATTTACCGACAATATCCACAATTTCCGCCATTTTATCAATTCTCTGATTTTGACTCAAATGTTCAGGAGTTCGTAAATAGGGAGTATAACGTAATTCCAAATAAGCCAAATTCTCAAAAATATAAGCACCGCGCAATAAGCGGTAAATAAAGTAGGGTAAGGTTTCCACCGTTTGGACACTTTCTACCAAGGTATGTAGTTCTAGATACTCATCCAAGGTATTACGGGGACGGGTGTAAAAATCTTCAAATTCTGGATATTCAGCAAAGGGAGAAATTAACTCAGTATTGTGACGTTGAAAATATCGCCAGAGGACACGAGGTACAACTGAACCACCTAGATGCCGATGCAATTCTGCGTATAAAGCCATAGTGGTATTTTGCTGTAAAAACTTAATTAATTGTAACAAAAACCTAGACAATATTTTTCTTGTCATCCAATATTGAGTAAAATTCTACTCTAGATTTTGGGCTTTCTGTAAACAGATTTTCATTTGTTTGGCCAGTACCCTGACATTAGGTTCATCAAGAAGGGAAAGATGAGAACCGGGAATATACTTAATATCTAAATCACCAGTTATTATTTCACCCCAACCAAATTTGGAGTCATATTCTATACCTATAGCCTCCGTTCGATGTTCATCTTTTGTGCGAAAGAGAGTGACTTGGCCTGAATAAGGTTGAAAAATATATGTATTCATAGCTTGAATATAAATATCATGGCTGTGTAAATGCTGATTTATTTCAGGTGTCCAGGGATTAAATAACTGCGTAATAAGCCGTAAGTGATTGTGAAAAGTTTGTTTCATATAAAAGTTAGCGTGTTTGTAGAAACTTTTAGCCTTGTGAGAAATATACTTAGATCTGCGTTGTCCGATATAATTGAGATGTAAATAAATTCGTTTTAGGAATGATAACCGTCGCTTATAACCGGGACGACAGGTATCCAACATAGCTAAAAATGCAACTTTTTCACCTTGACGGTGGAGTTGTTGAGCTATTTCATAAGCAATAATACCTCCAAAAGAATATCCTCCCAAAAAGTAAGGTCCTTGAGGTTGAAGAGTTTGAATTTCTTGAAGATATTGGGAGGCCATGTTTTCAACCTGAACTATAGGAAACTGTTTCTTATTTGCTTTTTGTAATTGCAGTCCATACAAGGGTTGTTCTAATCCTAAATGTCTTGCTAAATTACGATAACACAACACTTCTCCCCCTAAAGGATGAATCATAAATAGGGGTGGTTTTGTTCCGTGGGGTTGAATTTCCACTAAAGATGAATAATTGGCTTTGGGGGTGTTTTCTAAAACTTTTTCGTTCTGAATAATTTGGGCTATTGCTGCTATTGTAGCTGACGGAAACAAAGCCGCTAGAGGCAATTTTTTAGCAAATTTATGTTCTATATCAGCAAATAATCGCACTGCTAATAAGGAATTTCCTCCCAATTCAAAAAAATCATCTTGAACACCAATGGGTTGAATACCTAATAAATCTTCCCAAACTTTGATTAACTGACTTTCTATATCATTTTGGGGATTAACAAATTTTTCAGTCCCTTCTGGTTTAATTAAATTAAATGCGGCTAGTCCCTTTCTATCTAGTTTACCATTGGGTGTTAATGGCAAAGTATCTAAAAAAATAAAGGCACTAGGAAGCATATATTCAGGTAGTTTATTCTGTAAATGTTGTCGGATTTCTTTAGTAGTAGGTGCTGGTTGTTTTTTCGCAACAATATAAGCTATGAGACGTTTATTTTCTGGGATATCTTCCGTAGCTACGACGACAGCTTCTTGAAGATGAGGAATTTTGAGCAATTCCATTTCTATTTCTGTAACTTCAATGCGGAAACCTCTAATTTTTACCTGAAAATCTTTTCTACCTTTATGAACTAAACAACCATCAAATTGAATACAGCCTAAATCACCAGTGCGGTAAATTCTTTTTTTACTATTTTGAATATCTGGTAAAAATACGTTTTGATTTAATTCTGGTTTTTGCCAATAACCCAGAGCTAAATATTCACTTTTTAGAGCAATTTCTCCAATATTACCATTTTTAACTTCTAGGCCATTTTCATCTAATATAACAACTTCCATATCTTGAACTGGGTAGCCCATAGGTATGGTACTATTAGCAATTTTCGTGTTTTTATCAACTATGAAATTACGAAAAGTTCCTGCTTCTGTTGCACCTAAACTGGCATATAAAATACAATTCGGAGAAAAATACTTTTTGTAGTTTTCTACATCTCTAATTAATGTAGGTTCACCACCTAATTTAACTAGACGAATTTTAGGAAATTGTTCCGTGTCTGTGAGGATATCTACAAAATGTCTAAATAAGGTTGTAAAGGAATGATAAATAGTAATTTCTGATGTAATTAGCCATTTTACTAAATTAGTTAATCCCTGTTCTTTAACGTTAAAGGGATAGAGACTAGCACCATTAAGCAAAGTGTAGAAAATACATAATATTCCTCCCAATGCACTACAGGAATAGAGGAAAATTACACGATCTTGATGGCTAATTAATAAGGTTTTTGTATCATTCATACAGTAATGCAAAGAATTTCTATGACTATGCACTACCCCTTTAGGTTTACCAGTTGAACCACTAGTGTAAATTATATAAGCTAGTGTTTCTGGTGATATTTTAATCAGAGGATTTTTCTCGGAATTATTGCTATGAATATTGTCTTTAATATTATCTATATTAAATAGTTGACAATTATTGGCTAATTTCCTGGCTAAATCCAAGTTCAAATTATTAGTAATAAATGCAACGGCTTGGGAATCTTCAATAATATAAGTAAGTCTATCAATGGGAAATGTGGGATCTAAAGGAACAAAGATTTTACCTGTTTTTAAAACTCCCAGAATACTTGTCATGAAGTCTGCACCTTTTTCTAGCAATAAGACAATTACTTCTGGTTGTTCTCCTCTTTGAGAGAGAATTGTATTTGCTAACCGATTAGCATTTTCATTTAATTGTGTATAGGTTAGGGTTTGATTATTAGTTTTGATAGCAATAGCATGAGGATATTTATTAACTTGTTGTTCAAATCGTTGAGGAATAGATTGCTCAATCTCTGACTTAGGAAAATCTATAAAACCTTCCGGTTTTGCAATTAAACGATTACAAACAAACTTTTGCTGAAAAATTGCACTAGGAATTGTCTGATAAATATTAGTCATTGGTATATATCCTACTCGATTTATGGTAAAGTTCTGGCTTTTTAAGCTGATATTAGATTCAACCATTGAAGATTTTAAATCTAAAACCTAAAACCTATGATAGTATTAATGTAAATTTTAGATGATGGTTTATGTCCTTTTCGGTTATCCTACTTCCTTTAAATGAAAATGTGGATTTATAAAAATAAATGGTATGAGCAATTATGATAAACCGCTATACCTAATGACGAGGTTTCATGAAATCTTTATTTATGCTTTAAATAAATTAACTAAATTGATATAAAAATATAGATTCCCGATTTCTTGAGTAAATCGAGAATATTGCATTAATTATCAGTTGTGTTCTCTCTCCAACTGCTCAATTACCTTTTGTAAATACCAATCATCTGACATTCCCGGATCATGATATTCTTGTTGTTGAATTAAGCGTTCTGCTATTTCCCAGTGTCCTCCCACTAAACGCAAAAGTCGCTGACGTAAAACTTGAGATTTCTGATTTTTGATTTCGGGACTAGATGTTTGGATTTTTTGTAAATTATTTAATACTTCTTGGTAATTTTTCCAGTCTTCTTGTTCACAATAAATACTAGCTGCTTTTTGATAATCGGATACAGCATTTTGCATTTCTTCTAATAATGTATAGGCCAGACCGCGATTATAGTATGCTGGAGCATGATCAGGATGAATTTTCAATGCTTGACTATAATCTTGAATTGCGTGGAGATAATCACCCATAGTCCGATAAATATTACCTCTAGCAACATAAACTAAAGGATCTTGTGGCTGCATTTTCAATGCTTGGTTTAAGTCAGATAATGCACCTTGATAATCACCAATTTGGAAACGGGCTTTTCCGCGATTTCTATAAACAATTGCATCTTGAAAATTTAGTTTTATTGCATAATTAAAGTCGGCTATAGCGTCTTGATAATTGCCAATTTTACACTCGATTACTCCCCGAAAACAATAAGCTTGTCCATCATTTGGATCAGTTTTTAAGACCCAATTTAAATCAGCAATTGCTTCTTTTACTTCTCCATTTTCTGCTTTAACTAACAATTGATGAAAATATTGATTTTTAGAAATAATAGATATAGGTGCAGATTCGCTTATTTGCGGTTTTTCAGGTGGTTGTAGCTCTTGAATTTTCTGCAAACAGTTTTGACATTTTTCTTTATTTTTCTGTTCTAAATATAATTTAGCAGCTTTTTTAAAATTAGTAATTGCATCTGGAATATCCCCTTGTTTTCGTCGCAGTATCCCCCGTAAATCATAAGCAGCAGCATAATTAGAATTAAGACGAATTGACCTTTCAACATCATCTAAAGCACCAGGAAAGTTTTTTAATGTTAATCTAGCCAAAGCTCGACAATAGAAAACTTCTGGGATAGATTCATCCAGTTTTATAGCTGCGGTATAATCATAAACAGCCTGTAAAATGTCTCCTGAATCATAATATGCTAAACCCCGTTGGATATATGCTTTGGTAAATTTAGGATTCTCCTGAATAGCCAAATTAAAATCTGCTATAGCACCAGCATAATCTTTTTGTTGGGCTTTTTCTAATCCCCGATTGTAAAATTCGTTATTCATAATTGGTACTGGAAAAAAATCAAGAATTTCTTAATTTAATTATACACCAATTCAAGAAGATCCCCGACTTCTTGGAGAAATGGGGGATCTGAATCTCTCTAGAACCTTGATATTTCCTAAAAATCAGAAATTAAGCTAGGATAATTGATCACAAATACATCTCTAGTTCCTAACCCAGGATTTTCCGGTTTTATGGGAGTAGTAAAATGAAAAAATTGATGTTCATTGACTAAAATAATTTCTCCAGGTTGCAAAACTTTGTTAAATACTGGCTTTTCCTTTTTCGCAGAATATAAATGAGTTTCTCCACCTTCAATATTATCTCTTCCTGCGGAAAAAATACCAATAAAATCACTACCATCTCTGTGGATACCTTCAGGAGCAGGATTTCCTAAATTACTTGGTGAACAGGTAGTTCTAATTTGATGAACATCAATTTCTGCTTCTATATCTAGTTTACAAGAATCACAGAATACGAAAATCAGATGCTTAAACATATCCAGTTCTATGAGTGCATTATCCAATTCCGCAAACTCTCTTTTTATCCCTCCCAATAAAGGATTATAATCTTTACTTTGTAATAGATATCCATGGGGAAGTTTGAACAACTTATCTTTAGAAACTAGAAACCTAGATAACCTGCGTGAGCGATATTTCCCCTTAATATAAGGATCAATTGGTAAATTATCAAAAAATGGCTGAAAACCTGTCGTATTAATGGAGTTTACTCTTCTGAGGGTAAACAGAAAAGCATATTCTAATTCCCTATCAAGTGAGACTTTTTGCATAGAATATTTCTCCTTGTATTGGTAAATGCTACCATATTTGTCTAAATGGTAGGTTTATAATATCCATTATATTCAAATCTGATCAAAATATCGTAAATTTGACTACAAAAACGAATTATTTATGATTAAAATCAGACTTTGTGGCTTAATTATCCTTGAGTGTTGGATAAACATATAGATTTTGTAATTTTACGGATTGCGTTTATTCCTATTTTCCTCATTTCCTCTAGTCAGCAAGACTAGGAATGATTTTGAGTTAATATGAGTAAATGTTCTACCTAATTGATGATTATGACAGATTGGCTTTATAACTACCCAACTCTATATGCTGGTACTTTACTTAAACGCTACAAGCGGTTTTTTGCTGATATTCAATTAAATTCTGGAGAATTGATCACAGCACATTGTCCAAATACAGGACCAATGACGGGAGTTTCTACTATTGGTAGTGCTGTACAAGTTTCTAAAAGTGATAATCCTCAACGTAAACTAGCATATACTTTAGAACTAATAGAAGTCAATGATCATGCAACAACTTGGGTGGGTGTAAATACAGCTTTACCTAACCGTGTGATCAAATTAGCTTTAGAGAAACATTTATTCCCAGAATTGGCTGAATATGACCAGGTTAAAAGTGAAGTTGTCTATGGAAAAGATCGTAAAAGTCGAGTTGATTTTTATTTAACAGGAAATGCTCAACAACGGCCAATTTATTTAGAGGTGAAAAATACAACTTGGTCTCAAGGAACTTTAGCCTTATTTCCCGACACAGAAACCACCAGAGGACAAAAACATCTACAGGAATTAATAGAGATTCTCCCCCAAAATCGGGCAGTAATGCTATATTTTATTAACCGGAATGATTGTTTAGAATTTGCACCTGGAGACAGCAAAGATCCCCTATATGGTAAATTATTGAGAACAGCAATTAATCTAGGTTTAGAAGTTTTACCATGTCGGTTTGATATTTGTCCAGTAGGTATCCGTTATTTAGGTTTAGCAGAACTAAAAATATAGACGTGATAGCCAGATTAAATCATGAAATTTGCAGATTGGTGAAAAAACAATTTATGTCAAGATTATGTAATTCCTGAATTTAACAGATGAAAATCTTAAGAAATGATTCTTGACAATTCTATTAATTTTGTCTACAATAGGAGAGGATGAACATACTATTTTTAATGAAAACAACAAACAATCATCAACTGCAAATAAACCGTAAATAATTTGATTACTCAAATTGGATTACTATATGTCAGAAACTACTGTAACCAGCATTAAATTGCCACCCACTCAAGCAGAACTTCCTTGTGATGATGGTATTCCCATGGAGACACAAAGACATAAATTACAAATAGACATTTTAACTGATACTATTCAGCCATGGCTAGATCAAAAAACTGATGGATATGTAGGTGGCAATATGTTTGTTTACTACAGTTTAGCTCAGTTAAAAAATCAAAATTTTCGCGGACCTGATTTTTTTGTAGTTTTAGATGTCCCCAAAAAGGAACGACTTTCCTGGGTAGTTTGGGAAGAAGGAAAACCACCAGATGTGGTAATTGAGTTACTTTCAGAAAGTACATCTAAAAACGATAAAACTGAGAAGAAATTGATTTATCAAAATCAGATGCGTGTTCCTGAATACTTTTTGTTTGATCCTTTTAATCCAGAGGATTTTGCAGGTTTTCATATCAACAGTGGTGTGTATGAACCTATTGCTTTTAATAGCAAAAATCAATTAGTGAGTACAGTTTTAAACTTAACCTTAGTGCGTTGGCAGGGTAATTATAGAGGTATTAATACCACTTGGTTACGCTGGGCAAATTTAGATGGTGAATTGTTTCCCACAGCCCAAGAAAACGCTGAACAAGAAAAACAACGGGCTGAAAAAGCTGAATCTCAATTAAGACAAATTGCGGTGAATTTGTGGCAAAATGGGATGTCTCTAGAACAAGTGGCACAGTTAACGAGTTTAGAAGTTACAGAAATAGAAAAATGGCAGGTTTAATTTGATCAACAAATTAAGTTCGATTATTTTAATTATGGGTGTTTCTGGTGCTGGTAAAACTACAATTGGTAAACTTTTAGCTGAATTACTCAACTGGGAATTTAGAGACGCTGACAACTTCCATAAACTAGCAAATATCAAAAAAATGCAAATGGGAATTTCCCTCAATGATAATGATAGAATACCTTGGTTAGAAGATTTGCAAGCGGCTATCAGAAATTGGCTACAAGATAACAAAAATGTCGTTTTGGCCTGTTCTGCACTCAAAACCAGTTATCGTCAAATGTTGATAATTGATAGCCGCATTCAGTTAGTTTACCTTCAGGGGTCTTTTGATGTGATTGAAAATCGGCTAAAAGCCAGGAAAAATCACTTTATGACTGAAAAGCTCCTCAAGAGTCAGTTTCATGACCTTGAAGAGCCTGATAATTGTATTTGTGTTGATGTTTCCCAAGCCCCGGAAGTAATTGTCGAAAAGATTAAAAAGGCTTTAGGCTAGTTGATGAGAACTCAGAAAAGCGTCAACTTCCGCCGCAGTGGGTTGAGAAGCGATCGCACCTGGTTTAAGAGTAGTTAAAGCTCCCACAGCACTGGCATAGGTGACAATTTTTCTAGCGGTTTCCGCGTCTTTGAGTTTGTGAATCCCAACTTGATGTAATTGGTGGATAAACCCAGCCAAAAACCCATCTCCCGCACCAGTGGTATCCACAACAGGCACGGAAAAAGCTGGTAATTTACCTTCATTCTCCCCTAAACAATAGGCACAACCATTTTCACCATCTGTCACTAATACCCCTTCCAAAGAATTGAGTCTATAAGTAATTGCCCCAGGATCTATTGTATTAAATAACCATTCTGCTTCTTCCTTTGTCAATTTGAGAAAATCAAATCTCCCCAATAAAGCTTGAATTTTGGTCTTAGCTGTATTTTCATCTAGCCAAAATACTGGTCGCCAATTGACATCAAGAATAATTTTTAGGTCATATTGTTCTGCCAATTCTAAAGCTCGCAAAACAGCTTTCTCACTTTCAGGATAGGCTAATTCTAAAGTTCCTACCACCAAAAAGTCAGCTTCATCAAACAATGCGGGTGGTAATTTTGTGGCTTGGAGACGGGTATCAGCAAATTCTGAAGTATCATATTTACCAAAACCAGCAAAAGTGCGATCGCCTGTTAAATCCCTCACTACATATACTTGTCTCGTTGGTGCTGTAGGATGACGTTGCACACCAGTTGTATCTACGCCGACAGTTTCTAATAATTTTATCAGTGTATTCCCTGGTTCATCTTCACCCACTGCGCCCATAAATCCGGCTGATGTCCCCAACTTCACCAAAGCACAAGCCACATTTGCGGGCGCTCCTCCTGGGTAGGGAGTCCATGATTTGACTTCCTCTAGTTTAAGTCCCAATTGATCAGCTAAACAATCAAATAAGACTTCACCAAGACATAAAACACGGGGATTAATCATTGCGTTTTTGATTTTCTATGGGGCATTATATATTTAATTTATATATTTAGTTTGACAGCTTTTCAATTAATTCTAGTTAAAATCAACACTTTTTATCTGTAGTGTATATGACTACAAAGCTAAAATCAAAAGAAAATTTTGACATTAGTAGTATTAGTAACATTTAAAACTATTTACCTCCGCAAAAATCTTCTAGAATAAGGAATAAGACTTGAGTACATATACTAAGGGAGGAATAGTAAGTAATGGCTGCTAGTGAGTCTGGAACCTACGTTAGTCTGTCAGACAGAGAAATGCAAATTATCGACTTAGTGGCCACGGGCTTAACTAACCAAGAAATTGCAGCAAAATTGGAAATTAGCAAACGGACAGTTGATAACCATATTAGCAATATTCTGACTAAAACTAAGACTGATAATCGTGTGGCTTTAGTTCGCTGGGCTTTACAATGGGGTAAAGTCTGTTTAAACGATGTTAATTGCTGTTCTCTTCCCCCTGGGAATGATGAAAGTATGTCCACCTGAAGCAGAGTTGTAGTTAAAAAGCTTTAATCAATTATTTTCGGGATTCTTGGTCAGAGCTATGGGTGGTTGATTTACGCTGTTGTGTATTAGCAACGTTCTATAGTCAAAAGTTAACGTAAAAATACAGGTATGGACAGGCGTAAATCAATTATCCTGTGAATATGGTTGATTTGATCATCGAAGTGCAGTAAATTGATACATAATTAAAAAACCCGGATGAACCGGGCAGATGTACTTCTTGTCAAGTTTTAGCTAATAACCGCTATTGGTTGATTTCACAAGTTAAAGGACAAGCTGCATAAACAGTAGTTTGGGTTTTTTCAGCTTCACCATGTAGCCAGCTTAACCATTTTACCTGCTTAGGATGAATACCTTTAGCTGTGAGAACGCCAGCAGCAATTAATACTGCCATAACATTAAGCATGACTAAACCACCTGCCACAACTAAAACTGCATTAGCGGGCATTACGGATTGTAACACAATAGACAACAGACATCCAATTGTAGCCATCAATACAACCAATGGAAAACCGACGACTAATAAGCACACTGCCAATGTAAATGTCCAGATTAAAAAGCTTTTCATCATTAACAAGGAGTGGGTCTGAACCAGATTAGAGCTTTGAGCAGAAACCATGACTTTTCCTCCTAAAATACACAGCAAGTTTAAATTTCAGTTATTTATCGCTGGGAGGCGAATAAACCGATTTTGTTTCAGTGAAATTTAGTATATAAAACCTTAGCTCCAAAATGAGCATTTCTTTACTAAACTTTACAGTTAATTTTTTGTGGTTATGAATGAGAAGCCAGATATGCCCACAGGTGAGGAAATAAGTTTGGCTGTATGCCTTTAGAAATATGGACTAACGGTAGATGAGAAGCAGAACTTGATCCTCGCCCTTGGATTGCCTAGATGCTTAATATTTCTTATAGAAAACTCTATTGTTTCTCATAATTTATCTACAAGTCTCGTGGGCTTGATCTAACAGGTTTTTCCGTTCCCTGTTCCCTATTCCAATGATTTGGAACTATACTGCCCACATTCGGCATCCCAAACTGTCACAGAGGTAAATTACGTAGAGAAAAATTAAAGTGAGCATTAAAACAAACATATAAAGTGAAAAAAGGCATTTGAGAAACAGTAAATCACCAAAAACGTGATCAAAACCTATTCTTAATAAGAAGCAATAAGAATGCACACCACCTGGAGAGGACAACAAATAAATAAAATAAGAGATTCAAGAGACAAATCATAAGTTAGTCTAATCAATTAAAGTAAAAAACGAAATTATAGACATAGTAAAATGGAGCTATAAATCAAAGAAATTAGCTCATCTTTACAAGAGAAATTAAATTGATAGAGATAATAATTATGTACTACTAGCTCTGCTTTTTGATCTGTGACAGTTCAGCGTGCGGAATGTGGGATACTGATATACTGATGAATAAACTCATAAAAACACTGAAATAACGCAAAATGCCATCCTTAGAGCTTTCTAGTTCAAGTTATCCGACACACAAACCTTTAGAACTTACCTTGGCGCAGTTGATCCAGGAAGCATTTGATCAGGGTTATTCTGATATTCACCTGGCTATAGGAGAAATTCCCCGTTTCCGTGACCGAGGAGAGATGCGAACCACCAATTATCCCGCAACTGATAAAGCAACCTTTATGAGTTGGTTGCGGGAGATTCTCAGTGATGAAGAAATTCAAAGCTTTCAAAAACAGCTAGAATTTGATGGTGCGGTTCAATATGATTTTGTCCGTGTGCGGATTAATATCTTTGATGCCTTGCGTGGTTATGGAATGGTACTGCGGTTAATTCCTCTGGAAATTATGTCTATCGAGCAATTGCGTTTACCATCTGTCATTCAAGATATTTGTAATTATCAAAAGGGCTTGATTTTGATTACAGGTCCAACTGGTTCAGGTAAGTCAACAACAATGGCTGCAATGGTTGACTATATCAATCGAACAATGCTCAAGCATATCATTACAATTGAAGATCCGATAGAGTTTGTCCACCAAAGTCGTAAGTCCCTAATTAGACAAAGGGAAGTGGGAATGCACACCCTCAAGTTCGATAATGCCTTAAAAGCCGCTTTGCGTGCTGACCCAGATGTTATTCTTCTGGGGGAAATGCGGGATAAGGAAACGGTGAATACTGCATTGAAAGCTGCACAAACAGGTCACTTAGTTATGGGAACTCTGCACACCAATAGTGCTGTAAAAACTATTGAAAGAATCCTCAACTTATATACAGGTGAGGAACAAGAGGCTATGCGCGTGGTACTGGCTGAGTCCTTAATAGCTATAGTTTCCCAAGGGTTGTGCCGGACGGCAGATAGTAAACGCTGTGCTTTCCACGATATACTGATTAATACTGAGGCCGTCAAAGATTGGGTGAAAACAGGTAATTATGATGAAATTGAAGCTTTGATGAAACAATCAGGTTTTGATGGCATGATCACAATCAATCAGTCATTGTTTAACCTCTACCAAGAAGGACGTATCACCGAAGAAACCGCTGTGGAAATGTCCCCAACTCCTAACGAAATGGCGCAATTCCTCCGAGGTCGTTTTTATTAATAGACATCTTGTGAAAATTATTCTAGGGACAATTGATCAATTGTCCCTACAATGGTTTGAGATTATGCACTACCGGAGATGTCTAATGACTAAGTTGAATGTAGATAAACTATCTCAGCCGCAGTTATTCAAGGGTATTGCTTTGTTTACACCCGGAGGAGATTTAATTTATTGTATTGATCCTAGTAAACAAGGAAGATGGCATTTAAATCTGTGTGCGGCTTTGCGGGAAATCCTCAATTTACCAGAACCGCCACATTTTTTAGTTCCTTGTTATACTGCAACTATTGATCATTGGTTAAATCCTCGGACTCAAAAAGTCCAAATCTTTGCCGAAGCTTATCCCGCAGTCATGCGTCACCAAGCTGTGCTAAATGCGATTTTTGCGACTGGGGATTTAGTCTGGCAATCAGCAGCCTGGCAAGATGGATTGTGCGATCGCCTGGTATTATCAACTTATCGTGCTGCATTTCCTCAACTGTGGCAAGATCATGATTTAATTGTGCGTCTAGATTTAACTGATTCTCCCTCGCAGTATCAACAACCAATCATGACTACACAACCTGCACCCCAAAATATCCCAGGTGATCCAGGTTTTGTTTTACGCTTGTTTGTTGCTGGACATAGTATAACCACTGAAAAAATTTTACAAAACTTGCACGAATCATTAGAACGATCTCTAGGGTATCCTTATACTCTTAAAGTAGTTGATGTTCTCACTAATCCAGAACAGGCGGAAATTGATCAAGTTTCTGCTACTCCTACCTTGGTTAAGGTTTGGCCTCATCCAATTCGGCGCATGGTTGGTAATTTAGATAACATTGATAAAGTTCTACAGATGTTAGCGGGACAGTAAATCATTTCCAATTTCCAATGTCCAATTTAAAATTTGAGGATTTGTATAATATGAACTTTACTTGGTTAGATAGCAATAGTTGGTTAATTGAAATTGGTCAACAGCGAATACTAATTGACCCCTGGTTAATTGGTACTTTAACCTTTAACAATTTAGATTGGTTATTCAAAGGTTATCGTTCTCAGGATCGGTCAATACCAGATAATATAAATTTAATTCTGCTTTCTCAGGGTTTAGAAGATCACGCACACCCACCCACTTTAAAGCAACTTGACAAAAATATTCCTGTGGTTGCTTCTCCCAATGCGGCTAAAGTGGTAGAAAAACTAGGTTATCAACAAATCATCAGTCTTCAACATGGTCAAAGCTTCATTTTAAATCAGCAAATAGAAATTAAAGCTGTTCCTGGTTCTCCCATTGGACCTACTTTATTAGAAAATGGCTATCTGCTCAAAGATTTAGTAAATAATTCTACATTGTATTATGAACCCCATGGCTATCATTCCCCGCAACTTCAAGAAATAGCACCCATTGACGTGGTAATTACACCTATCATTGATTTGAGTTTACCCCTACTCGGTTCGATTATCAAAGGTATGAATAGCGCTTTAGATGTGGTAAAATCCGTGAGACCTCAATTTATCCTCCCTACCGCAGCCGGAGGGGATATTTTCTTTGAGGGACTATTGGTAAAATTTCTCCAAGCTAGGGGAAATACGACAGAATTTCAGACTTTATTAGAGAATAACAGTTTAACAACTAAGGTGATCAGTCCTCACCCCGGCGAAAAAATTAGTGTTTGTTAGTGTTTGAATTATGGAAAAACCAACCACTCCAGGACAGGGAGGAATAAGAGTTTAAATTGATTTCTGGTAAGTAAGTCATGAGAATGTTATTATTTGGGGTTGAAGCACCTGATATCAATTTAACTAGATCAAGTCTTCTAAATATCTGAGGAGTGTGACTAACTATGTCGAAAATTCGTGTCTCTCTAGCTTTAAGTATAGCTACCATAGCCAGTGGTTTCTTTTTAGCCGCTTGTGAAAGTCCTAAACCACCGTCTACGGGGGTTAGTACCACTTCACCAACACCTCAGACTACAACCAGTGATACTAAGGGATTGAAAATTGGTAGTTTATTACCCACCACTGGTGACTTGGCTTCTATTGGACAACAAATGGTTGGTTCTGTTCCCTTACTGGTGGAAACCGTTAACGCTTGTGGAGGTGTCAATGGTGAAAAAGTCAGTTTAGTAGAAGTAGACGACCAAACTGACCCTAAAGCCGGCGCTGCGGGTATGACTAAATTAGCAACTTTAGATAAAGTTGGTGGTGTGGTCGGTTCTTTTGCGAGTAGTGTTTCCACTGCGGCGGTTTCCGTGGCTGTACCTAATAAAGTCATGCTGATTTCTCCTGGTAGCACTAGCCCTGTATTTACTGACAAAGCTCAAAAAGGCGACTTTAAAGGCTTTTGGGCGCGAACTGCTCCCCCTGATACTTATCAAGCATTAGCTTTAGCCCAACTCGCTAAGAAAAAAGGCTTTAAACGAGTTTCCACTGTGGTAATTAATAATGACTATGGTGTGGGTTTTGAAAAAGCATTTGTGCAAACTTTTGAGAAATTAGGTGGTACAGTAGTTAATAAAGATAAGCCTGTTCGCTACGACCCCAAGGCTCAAACCTTTGATACAGAAGCATCTGCCGCTTTTGCAGGTAAACCAGATGCAGTTTTAGCTGTATTGTATGCTGAAACCGGTAGTTTATTCCTGAAAGCTGCTTATCAACAGGGTGTTACCAAAGATGTACAAATTTTACTCACAGACGGTGTAAAATCCGATAGTTTCCCTGATCAAGTTGGTAAAGGTAAGGATGGTAAATACATCTTATCTGGCGCAATTGGTACAGTTCCCGGTTCTAGTGGTAAAGGTTTAGAAAATTTTAATAAACTTTGGAAAGATAAAAAAGGCACTTCACCAGGAGAATACGCACCTCAAGCCTGGGACGCTGCGGCCTTATTGGTATTAGCAGCCCAAGCCGCTAAGGAAAATACTGGGGTGGCTATTGCTAGTAAATTGCGAGAAGTAGCTGCTGGAAACGGTACACCAGTAAGTGATGTTTGTCAAGGGCTAAAGCTTCTGAAAGAAGGTAAACAAATCAACTATCAAGGCGCAAGCGGTGATGTAGATGTTGATACTAATGGTGATGTCATTGGTACTTACGATGTTTGGACTGTGGGGGATGATGGTAAAATCAAAGTAATTGACAAGGTGAGTCCTAAATAGAGTATACAAGAGTATGGCCAGGAAGTTTAACTTCCTAGCCTTTAATTCATCTAAAATCCTTTGAAGTTATAACCAACTCCTAGTAAAATACCGACATCAACTGTATCAAAAAAACCAGTGTTGAGAGCAGCAGTGGCAGTAAATTTTTGATTCAGAGGTATGTCAATACCACCAGTAACTAAAACAGCAGTTTCAGATTCATCACCAGTTTTCATGATTGCACCTACTCCCATATAGGGTAATATAGTTACAGGATTAGTAAGTGTATCTGCTGGTTTAACAGCAAAGTCGTAGGTGAGAGGAACAAGAAATGTTGTATCTGTTCCTAGTATAACTGACGGTCTAGCTGATAAAGACTTGGTAAAACGAATTTTACTCATGAAGCTGAAATTACCATCACTCAAGGCTGAAGAGCCGCCTGTTATACCAATATTAGTACCAATACCGATATAGCTACCAGGGGTTTGATTTTGATTGAGTCTGGCTGCTTCAATGTCCGCTTGTGCTACCTGATTAGATAAATGTGTTTTTTCAGACACCGTTTGAGCATTTACGGAATGTCCACCACCTAAAATTACCAAAGCCGCAATACCTGGTAAGGCTAAAAAATTTTTACCAAGAATAATATTACTCATGTTCACTTCTCACTAGATTTAAGATTGACACCTGTTTAGATATCATCCTCAGTTAACAAATTTCGTTAATACTCACCATTTAACACCAAAAATTAAAATTTGTATCCTGATTTTCTTTAATTTACTAATTTTTTATCAGCATTGGTGACATACAGCGATTTTCGGGTAAATGAACCACGGTTTTTGATCTGGCGTAGAGGCGCAAAGAAGAATTACTGTTAATGCAGTACAGTTGACAATAGAGATCTGGAGGTAAAAATTGTAGAGAGATAAACCTAGTCAGGTCAAATCTCTACAATGGTTCTAGAAACCGCAGATTTAATTTTCACCAGAGGTCTAGTCTCAAGGGAATTGCTATACTAACGCACTAATTAGTTAGATATCATGGTTCCCAGGGCGGCTATTAACTTATCCACACTTTCAGGACGACTATTAAAACCCATTAAACCCACACGCCAAACTTTACCAGCTAATTCACCCAAACCGCCACCAATCTCAATATTATGCTCAAGTAATAATTGGCGTGCAACCAACTTACCATTTACCCCTTCAGGAATGCAGACAGTAGTTAAAGTTGGTAGCCTGTATTCCTTCTCAACGTGCATTTTTAAACCCATATCTTCCAATCCTGCCCAAAGATATTCTACATTCTTTTGATGACGTTGCCAGCAATTTGGTAAACCTTCTTCTGCCACTAAACGCAGAGCTTCCCGTAAACCATAATATAAATTAATCGGTGCTGTGTGGTGATATGTGCGCTCAGTACCCCAATATTTCCCCAACAATGTCATATCTAAATACCAGTTTGCCACCTGAGATTGACGCTTGTGTAACTTCTCCATTGCTCGCGCACTCATAGTAAATGGTGACGCACCTGGAGAGCAACCCAAGCCCTTTTGACTACAGCTATAAGCCAAATCAACACCCCACTCATCCAAAAAGATGGGAACACCACCTAAACTAGTTACGGTATCCACTAATAATAACGTACCATGCTGACGACACAACTCACCCACACCTTCCAAAGGTTGACGAGCGCCGGTGGAAGTCTCTGCATGAACTAAAGCTAAAATTGCCGGTTTATGGGTAGCTACTGCGGCGCTAATTTCCTCCAAATTAAAAACTTGCCCCCAAGGCTTAGTAATAGTTCTTACATCTGCGCCATATCTGCCCGCCATATCTACCAAACGATTACCGAAATAACCTGCCACACCAATTAATACCACATCACCCGGTTCTACGGCATTAGCTAGAGAGGCCTCCATTGCTGCTGTACCCGTGCCACTGACAGCGATAGTATGGGAGTTTTCCGTTTGCCATACGTAGCGTAACAGAGATTGAATCTCATCCATCAGGGTTAAAAAAGCCGGATCTAAATGCCCTATGGGTGTAGTATTCATTGCCTGTAATACCTCTGGATGGGCGTTAGAAGGACCAGGACCGAGTAATAGACGGTGGGGGATATTTAGGGGTTCTAGTCCTAGACGCTGACTATTGTTGATGGAAATTGCGAATGTCATAAATTTATGTAAGATGAAATGAGAATTTAATCGCATGATATAGCGGTATGCGGTCAATGTGTATGCCGAAATGGGACTAATTAATTAAGCACCATCTAGCCAGGGTTTGACCATCGGGGCTGTATGTTTAACCAAACCGGGCTAGAATGACCAGTGAGGGTTTTTTCTAAAGAGATACCACTAGATTAGATAAATTTGCAATTATAGATATGGGAATGAACCATTTTAATGAGATACTAACAGGACTTACGCAAAATATCTCTCAGATCCTCATTTCTCCGTGACCTCTGTGTCTGGAGTGGTTCGTTATTCCATGAATCTTGCGTAAGTCCTAACTAAATAAGTATAATTAAAGTAGTTTTGAGGTATAAAAAATTCAGTGTATGGACTCTAGGCAGTTAGAAACCGCATCTACACAGGCAAAACCAACCTGTGTGGCTTAAAATTCTTGATTACAGTTCGACTTCCAATAATTTTATCTTCTCTAAATAAACATGGGCGTATTTAACAAAGTTACAGCAACATTTCAAGAATCTAGACAATTTATAAGAAGAAGTCTAGAAGAATATATTATGTTTATCCCAGAAGCTAAACAGTTGATTTTGAATAAAAAAATGGTTTTACTTCTTTGTCAACAAGCCGAATCTAGAGTTGAGCAATTAAAAAGCTTAGAACCACACTCTGAGGAGGGACTTATTGCGACAATAGAGTACAAGAAAATTCAAATTCAATTACATTTTACTCCTGAGAAAATAACTCTTCATGAAAATTGCCTTGAAGGGGAACTTCGCTTATTGAAATCCCCTCAGTTTGAGACTGAATCAATAGTTTACCGTTACCTCATTGCCGGTTGGGTAAAATTTTTAGGAGGAAAACTTCCCAATGGAGCTTTACCAAAAGAAGTTAGAATTGAAAATAATAAGGTTTACTATACTCTTCCTCGAAATGAATTGCAGCTTTTAGATTCCCTTTTTCATAATCTTGAAAATGATTCTGCATTGATGACTACCCTTAAGCAAGGAGATTTAACTATTGAAACTTCAGTAGTTTTGAGTTGGAATAATTTTAAGCTTAAAAATCTGCTTCAACTTTTGAATTTCAAAGCACCCTGAACACCAACAGTAAAAAACAACATTCGGCGCTGTGCGTCTTCTTCCCTCACCCTTTGCGCTGCACTTTCCCAATTACAGGGGGTTCCGCTCTTATGAGGTACATCTTC
>NZ_KE384604.1:74719-74993 GCF_000426905.1 Dolichospermum circinale AWQC131C | reverse complement strand
TTAAACCGTGATTTACGCATTGAGAGAAATCAATTTGGAGAAATATCAATTATGTCACCAGCAAGTTCAGAAACGGGAAATCGAGAGTTTAATATTGCTGTACAGTTAGGAATTTGGTCAGAAAAAGATGGTACAGGAATTGGTTTTTCTTCCAGTACAGGATTTACACTTTCCACAGGTGCAAAACGTTCTCCTGATGCTGCTTGGATAAAATTAGAAAGATGGAATCAACTTAGACCAAAACAACAGAAAAAATTTGCACCTATTTGTCCTA
>NZ_KE384604.1:13382-74657 GCF_000426905.1 Dolichospermum circinale AWQC131C | reverse complement strand
ACCAGGAATCCAACTAGGTTTATTAATTGACCGTAAAAATCGCCGAGTTTATATTTATCGTCCCGGAGAAAAAGAAGAATATTTAGAAAATCCTGATGCGGTAAATTGTGATCCTATTTTACCGGGATTTGTTTTGAATATGGGTAAAATTTGGTAGCTATAAAATCAATAGATCATGGTTAATAAAAATATTTTAATCCTTTGGCTATTTTTCTAGATAAAATCCCTTTTTTGATCATGTTTATTCTTTAATTTTGCACATCTTGACAATTACCTAACTAACTGCATTGCTGAATTAAAAAATTGCTGACATAGGCCTTTAGTAATTAAAATGGTTGTTAGTAAATTTGTCAAAGCTACCATGAAAATAATTAAAATTTCGTAGGATACAGCCTCTAGGGGTGTGACACCGGCTAATAATTGTCCATTGGTAAAGGTTGGTATTGTCACCATACCAAGCAACATCATTTGGTTTAAAGTCGGCATAAATGCGGCGCGAATAGCCTCTTTACGGTAGGGTTTAATAGCCTGTTCGGGAGTTGCACCTAAGCTTAAATGGGTTTCTATTTCTGTAGGAAATTGATTTATAGTAGTAACCAAACGTTCTCCCGCTACTACAGCAGCATTCATAGCATTACCCAACAATATCCCAGCTAAAGGAATTAAATAACGCGGTTCATACCATTTATCTGGTTGAATAATTAAAAAGTTGGTGTAAAGCAATGTTAACGCCGTACTCACAAAAATTGCTATCCAAACCAAAGGTAAAAGGTGGGGAATTTTTCGGCTAATGCGATTACGAGTAATAATTGCAGTAATGGTCAGAATTATTGCTAAAATCCCTACTATTGCCCAAACATTATTTAGGGCGAAAATAAAGTCAAAAATGTAACCCAGTACAAGGAGTTGGAGGATAGTTCTACCAGTAGCCACACTTAAATTTAATTCTAGTCCTAATTGTTCCCAGGACGATATACCAATGACAATGGCCATTAAGCCCATAGCTAAAGCCAAATCTACCATATCCAGTTTAATTAGCTCTGGCATAGTTTCTGTACCTCTTAACAAATCAAAACTTGACAAACTTATATCTTGCAATCAGTCCTAGCGATGAAAAATCGCATACACAAACAAAGTCCGTAAATAAAATAAAAACTCATGATTAAAAGTGTAAATTCCATTCCTGCCTTTGATATTAAAGAACAATATGCCACCATTGAAACTGAGGTAAGCGCTGCTGTATTGGGTGTTCTAGCTTCTGGTCGTTATATTGGTGGTCCAGCGGTTACAGATTTTGAACAACAGTTTGCAGCTTATCATGGTGTCAATGAATGCGTAGCTTGTAACTCTGGTACTGATGCGTTATTTTTAGCATTACGGGCTTTAGGCATTGGTGCGGGTGATGAAGTTATTACTACACCATTTACTTTTTTTGCTACTACAGAAGTTATCAGTGCTGTGGGCGCAATACCAGTATTTGTAGATATTGATGCCACTACGTTTAATTTAGATGTAGAGAAACTAAAAGCAGCAATTACACCAAAAACTAAAGGGATTATACCAGTACATTTGTTTGGTTTGCCTGTGGAAATGACAGGATTAATGGCAATTGCCCAATCCTATAATTTAGCAGTAATTGAAGATTGCGCTCAAGCTACTGGTGCAAGTTGGGAAAATCAAAAAGTTGGTAGTATTGGCCATGTTGGTTGCTTCAGTTTCTACCCTACCAAAAATCTGGGCGGTTGTGGCGATGGTGGGGCAATAATCACAAATGATCCAGCGATCGCTACTCAATTACGAGTTTTGCGAGAACATGGTAGTAAAGTGAGATATATTCACGAGGAAATTGGTGTTAATAGTCGTTTAGATGCTATCCAAGCGGTAATTCTGCAAATCAAACTGCGCTATCTCGATATTTGGAATCACAGACGCAAGCAAATTGCTGATTATTATTATCAACACCTGAGTCCAGTTTCTGGTATCACAGTCCCCCAAGAATCTCCCGGAGGGGTTGGTGTCTGGAATCAATATACCATCCGTGTGTCTGGGGAAGGACGCAATGGTATAAGTGGTAAATATCGAGATTGGGTAAAAAATCAAATGCAGGAACAGGGTGTTAATTCTATGATTTACTATCCCTTACCCATACATTTGCAGCCAGTGTATAAAAATCTAGGTTATCAGCCCGGACAATTGCCAGTATCAGAACAAGCTTGTCATGAAGTTTTATCTTTACCCATGTTCCCCGAATTAGACCAAGAACAACAAGATAAAGTCATTGATACCTTAAAATATTGTTTGTCTTGAATTATCGAGGAACATGGGAGTAGGGGAGAAATTTCTCTTTTCTCCTGACTCCTACTTTATTACGCAAATGTTCTGGTATTTGCAGTAGCTAAAGCTTCTACTAAACTACGGACAGCCGCAATCATCGCTATTTCGCTATTGAGTTGGTTAATAGCTGAACCGACACCAACACCAGATGCACCAGATGCGATCGCCATTGGTGCGGTAACATTAGAAATACCCGAAGCACATAGTACAGGCACAGAAACCGCGCGAGAAATTTCATAAGCTGCGGCCAGGGTGGGGGCAGCCTTTTCTATTAATCCCAAAGTACCGGGGTGAATAGGATTACTGCTAGTACCTCCCTCAGTTTGAATAATATCAGCGCCGGCTTTCACCAAATCTTCCGCTAGTTGTACTTGTTGATCTAGGGTCAGGATATGGGGAACGGTTACAGACAGGGTAATTTCGGGCAGCAAGGCACGGGTTTGGTAAGTTAGGGCTAAAACCTCCTCTGATTCAAATCTGCGCCCTTGAGCATAGAAAGAATCGAAATTACCAATTTCAATCAGATCAGCACCAGCGGCCACAGCAGTTACAAATTTTTCCGGTTCAACAGCAGATACACAAATAGGTAATTTAGTCAAGCTTTTAGCCAACTTTACCAAATCTACATCAGCAGCAATATCTACAAAAGTAGCACCACCCAAATCAGCGGCTTTAACAGTCGCAGCGACACTAGCAGCATTGAAGTTATTCAAACCGCTAATTACTTTTAGCACAGGATGGGCGAATGCACGTTGGAAATCAGGATACATAGTCATAATTTTTATGAGAGCAGTTTCTTTCAGTAGGAATATTTTTACATCAAATCTGGCCAGATTTGATTTTGAAAAAAAATTGATGGCGATTCATGTTGCATTAAACTCAATACTAGAGTATTTATGTTCACTTTATCACCTGCCAACTTTCTATCTATAGTTACCTCTCCCACCTGTATAATTTCCCAAGAGAGCAATCTAATACTAATACTTTGATCCAACATTTTAGATCATAACTGGGTTTTTGCCATTGCTTCTAATTGCATTTTTTTGGGGTTAATAATTCTAATTTATCTTCTAAAATCGTCCCTTTTAGATTTGCTCCCTGAAAATTTGCTCCCCTAATAGTTGCACCTTGTAAATTTGCACCTGCTAAATTCGCACCTTTTAAATTAGCCCAACTTAAATCGGTTTCTGTTAAATTAGCCTCCGTTAAATTAGCTTTAGATAAAAATGCGTTTCCTAAATGAGCTTTAGTTAAATTAGCTTGATGTAGGTTAGCTTGATAAAGTTGAGCAGTGATTAATTCTGCTTCATATAAATTAGCTTGACTTAAATTAGCCGCAATTAAATTAACCCCCATTAAATTAGCAAAACTGAGATGACTGCGAATAAGTTTTGACCCTGATAAATCCGCATTTTTTAAATTAGCATTTTGAAAATTTGTACCAATTAAATTAGCATCATTAATCATAGCATTTTCTAGATTTGCTCCACTCAAATCAGCGCCAATTAAATTTACATAACTTAAATTTGCTGCGGTTAAAATTGCTCCGCTCAAATTAGCAATACTCAAATTAGCTTGACTCAAATTGGCTGCAATTAATTTAGCTTCATAAAAAATAGCATTACTCAGATTTGCTTGACTAAAATTAGTTCGCACTAACAAAGCATGAGCTAAATTTACGTGATTGAAATTTACCCCAGCGAGATTTGCTCCTCGCAGGTTTTCTCCTAGTAGAATTGCACCACTGAGATCAATTTCAATTTCAGGATTTTGATTTCTCCATTCTATCCAAATAACTGCCCCGGATCGTAATAAATTCAGATGTTGTTGATTCGCCATTTTTTCCTCCTTGATCAAAAATTAACAAAAATTAAAGAGTTTAATACATCATTTATATGATTAGAAAAAATCTTTAACCTTTAATTTTTAACTTTTAATTGTTTATTCGTTCCGCTTACCTTGAGGATTTTCCCTACCAGGTGAATTTTCAATTGCTGCTAACGCTCCTGCTGCTCCTGCTAAAATATCCTGTTCCGTTCCCCCTAAATAAAGTCGGCCAAAACTACCCACAGCTTGAACTTCCAGAATATTAATTTGTGCTGCTTTTTCCGCTTCATTAGCCGCTAGTGCTGCATAAGCTGCTGGTTCAACTTCTAATACGTACAGAGTTTGTCCTGCTAATAACAGTTGTCCTCGACGAGTACGGTTAATCAATTGAGTTTGATACGCGTCAATATTGCGGATAATCTGACTAGAAACCACACGAGGTTTGAGACATTCCTGCTTTTTCACGCCCAAAAACGCCAAAATCGCATCCCCAGCGGCTCGTGTTTCCCCCTGAGAGCCAGAATGTACCTCCAAAAGTCCGTATAAACGTTCTACTACTTGCACTCCGGGACGGACAGAAGCAGATTTGAGGGCTACGTCCGTAATCTTGTTGATTTCGATACCAGGGGAAATCTCAATCCATAAGGATGTATCCCCTGGTAATGGTAAGAAACCCTGGGCTACTGTTCCCATATATGCAGCGTGTTGAGGTTGCAGGTTGTCTAGAAATACGAAACTGCGTAGTTCTATGCCCAAAGTCTTAATTCTCCAGTCATGAGGGTAAATGTCTTTTATTGCAACATAAAGAGTTTACCGTGAAAGTGGACTGATTGAGTAATTTCAGCCCCCAACTCCTTGCTTGATAACTCACAAGATGTCTAATAACTCAAGTTGCTAGTTATCTAGTTGAGACTGGTAATAGGTAATGGGTAATTGGTAATTGGTGATAAAATCCCTGTTTTGATCCTGTTTATCCTTTAATCTTGGACATTCTGAAATACTAGAAGTCGGTAATTTAGTTGACTGTAAACTTGATAACTTCCTTACCATCACGGTTTTTAATTACTCGTGCCGGTACCCCCACCGCTACTGAGAATTGAGGAATATCTTTAGTAACAATAGCACCAGCACCAATAACACTACCTTTACCGATAGTGACACCATCCAAGACCTTTACACCATCTCCTAACCAGCAATCATCCTCAATTACGATTCCAAGACGAGTAACACCTTGGCTGCTGATTGACTTAGTTGGATCTGCAAAATTGTGATTATTAGCGTATATCCCAGTATGGGCTGCAATTAAACATTGCTTGCCAATTTTAATATTTCCAGGTCCAGCAATACAAACACCAGGTCCAATAAAAGTATCTTGACCGATTTCGATACAAGTATGGTCAAGTGACCCTATGACAACATTATGCTCAACAATAACTCCATTTTCTAGATGAATTCTATTATTTTCGTGTCCTCTTCCATCTATACGAACTCCTTTAAAAATATAAACTCTATTACCGATTTCAATAGAATCAGTGCCAATAAATTCAATGCCATCTTGAAGATAAACTGAGCTACCTAGCCGATAAAAAATAAATTTATAAAGTAAATTACGTAACTTTACACCACCAAAAATTGTTGGTATATCGCCAATGAAAGTAGTTAAAAAAAGTTCTTGAAGCCGCTTAAACTTGACTTTGTTCATAACCTTATTGCTGCTAACTAATGTGATATTGGAGATGGGCAGAATTATGAAATGCCTAAAAAATCCGGCTACCATATAACCATATATATTTCTATATCTGCATTTTCATCAAACAGATGTATAGAAAAATAATATGACCAATATGAAAACCCAAGGCAATTTTCAATCTAATATTTACTAACTGGAAATTAGAGAAAATACTTTTTGATATTTAGAACTGATATACTGAGATTTAATGCTTTAACATCACATCAAATTGCTAACTATTGCTGCACATAATTTAGCAGTTTAACAAGCTATTATAATTCAGATATTCAGTTACAAAATACCAAAATATTTATTTCAATCGAATTACATTTTTTTACGCAATTGCAAAATAGAGGTAAAATTTTATCACTACCATCAAAATGTAATTATTGAATTATTCATCAAATTTCCTGATAAGTACAATCACCTCAAATCAGGGGGGAGTATCTCCAACTTCTGCCATCACATTAAAATTAACCATCGGAGCAAATAAATAAATACTTCCCCGATTACTATAACGGCTTCTTTGCAGCCAATTTTTAGAATCTGCCGCTGTTGTAATCATAGTATGTCAAAAAATTTACTTATGCACTTTTAATTTTCGTATAAAACGCCTTTATAGTGACATAAATAATGTTCTTCTATTATCTTAAAAGACATTTATGAAATAAATATGAAGTAATAGTAAAGTTTAAGGATAAATTATGAAGATTTAAAAATCAACAGAGATTTATCATTAATACAAGTGTAGCGGGAATGCTCTCTAAAAATGTATTTATGATCACAATTTTAATTTCCCAAAATATACTTTTCATTACAGCTTTAAAAAAAAATAATAGGGAGAATGGGGGGCAGAAGAAATAATTGTTTATTTGCTGTTGTGAAATCATGGTAGCTATCTCAGAGAACATTCAGAACCGATTAACTATACAAACTGTAGAAATTGCCCCCAATACCACCGCAATTCGCTCTCTTGATTGGGATAGAGATCGTTTTGATATTGAATTTGGGTTACAAAATGGTACAACCTATAATTCATATTTAATTAGGGGTGAACAAACAGTTTTAATTGATACTTCTCATCAGAAGTTTCGTCAACTCTATTTAGACACTCTCAAAGGTTTAGTTAATCCTAAAAATATTGATTATATCATTGTTAGTCATACTGAACCTGATCACAGTGGCTTAGTAGAAGATGTTTTACAGTTAGCTCCCAGAGCAACTGTTTTAGCCTCTAAAGTGGCTTTACAATTTCTAGAAGGTTTGGTACATGAACCTTTTTCTAAACGCATTGTTAAAAGTGGAGATCGGATTAAAATTGGTCAAGATCATGACATAGAATTTGTGAGTGCGCCAAATTTACACTGGCCAGATACTATCTTTAGTTTTGATCGCAAAACCCAAATTCTTTACACCTGTGATGCTTTTGGGATGCACTTCTGTGATGATCGCACTTTCGACGAAGATTTAGAAGCCATTGAAGCTGATTTTCGCTTTTATTATGATTGTTTAATGGGTCCAAATGCTCGTTCTTTGCTAAATGCAATGAAGAGAATGGGTGAACTTGGTAAAATTAAAATTATTGCCAATGGCCATGGTCCATTGCTTTATCATAATCTTGATATTCTGACTGAATTTTATCAGCATTGGAGTCAGAAACAAACGAAAACAGAAACTACTGTCGGTTTATTTTATGTTTCTGGTTATGGACATAGTGATCTTTTAGGACATAGTATTTCTGAGGGTTTACAAAAATCCGGTATCGGTGTGGAAATATTGGATCTTAGCACCGCAGAAAGCCAAGAAATTCAAGAATTAGCAGGAAGATCATCTGGTTTAATTATTGGTATGCCTCCTACTAGTGCAATTAAAGCACAAGCTGCAATTAGTTCTTTATTAGCAGTTGCTAAAAATAAACAAGTAGTTGGTTTATTTGAATCTTATGGTGGAGATGATGAACCAATTGATACCCTTAGACGCAAATTTATTGACTTAGGTATTAAGGAAGCTTTTCCAGCTATTCGGATCAAAGAAACACCTAATGAATCTATTTATAAACTGTGTGAAGAAGCGGGAAATGGTTTAGGACAATTGTTAGTACGAGAACGCAATATTAAACAAATCAAAGCTCTCGACGTGAATATGGAAAAAGCGTTGGGAAGAATTAGCAATGGTTTATATATTGTTACTGCTAAAAAAGGCGATGTTAGTGGTGCAATGATTGCTTCTTGGGTAACACAAGCTAGTTTACAACCTTTAGGTTTTACTATTGCTGTTGCTAAAGATCGCGCTCTTGATAGTTTACTGCAAATTAATGATCGTTTTGTTCTCAATGTTCTTGAAGAAGGAAATTATCAAGACTTGAAAAAACATTTTCTTAAACGTTTACTTCCCGGTATTGATAGATTTACAGATGTAAAAATCCAAATTGCTAAAAATGGTTCACCTATTCTCAGCGACGCACTCGCATATATGGAATGTGAAGTTATTAATAGTATGGAATGTAGTGATCATTGGATTTTATATTGCATTGTTAATGATGGTAAAGTTTCTAAACCAGATGGTATTACAGCAGTTCGTCATCGTAAAGTAGGAAATTACTACTAATTACAATAAATAATGGATAATAAACAATAAATTAAGTTTTATTATCCATTATTAATTGCATTTAATCTATTGCCAATTGCATTTAATTCATTGTTAATTGCATTTAATCCATTACTTATTTTTAATTGGTAATAATTTATTATCAATTATTAATTGTTTCTTATCTAGATAATTATTTACTCGTTGCAGATCATTAATATGTCAATTCCAGATTCTTTTTCTAACGCTGTTGAATCAGCTAAAAATTGGGTTTCTCAAGTTTTTTCACCTCAACAGGTATCTATGAATGATTCCCGACCCAGAGATGTACAAATTTTACCTATTGGTACTAACACAAAAGTTTTAAGAGCGCGGAGTAAATCACGACTCAGATTTGAAATTGAATATGCACTAGAACGCGGTACTACTTCTAACTGTTATTTAATAGAAGCAGATAAAATTGCTATTACTGACCCACCAGCGGAAGGATTTACAGAAATTTATTTAGAAGCGTTACAAAAAACAATTAATGTTCAAAAATTAGATTACATAATTTTAGGACATTTTAATCCTAATCGTGTTCCAACGTTAAAAGCAATTTTAGCAATTGCGCCACAAATTACTTTTGTTTGTTCTCTTCCTGCTGCTAATAATTTACGTGCGGCTTTCACTGACCAAGATATTAAAGTTTTAGTTATGCGAGGAAAAGAAATACTAGATTTAGGTAAAGATCATGTTTTAAAATTTTTACCTACTCCTAGTCCTCGTTGGCCAGAAGCACTTTGTACCTATGATCAAAAAACGCAAATTCTGTTTACAGATAAGTTATTTGGCGCTCATATTTGTGGTGAAGAAGTATTCGATGATCACTGGGAAAGTTTTAAAGAAGATCAACGCTATTACTTTAATTGTCTTATGGCTCCCCATGCGACATATATAGAATCAGCTTTGGAGAAAATTTCTGATTTACAAGTGAGAATGTATGCTGTAGGTCATGGACCTATAGTACGTACTAGTTTAATTGAATTAACAAAATCTTATCATGAGTGGAGTCGCGCCCAAAAAGATAGAGAAATATCTGTAGCACTTCTCTATGCTTCTGCTTATGGTAATACTGCAACTTTAGCACAAGCAATGGCACTAGGATTAACAAAAGGCGGAGTTGCGGTTAAATCTGTTAATTGTGAATTTGCTTCTGCTGATGAAATTCGTACTACTGTAGAACAAGCAGATGGTTTTATTATTGGAACTCCTACTATTGGAGGACACGCACCTACACCTATTCATACTGCTTTAGGTATTGTTCTTTCTACGGGTGATAATAGTAAACCTGCGGGAGTATTTGGATCTTACGGTTGGAGTGGTGAAGCTTTAGATTTAGTAGAAGGTAAACTTAGAGACGCTGGATATCGTTTTGGTTTTGATACTTTGAAGGTAAAATTTAAACCTGATGAAGTGACTCTTAAATATTGTGAAGAAGTGGGTACAGATTTTGCTCAAAGCTTGCGAAAGGCCAAGAAAGTCCGCGTTCCCCAACAAGCAGCAACCCCTACGGAACAAGCTGTAGGCCGGATTATCGGTTCTGTATGTGTTATTACAGCTAAACAAGGGGAATTTTCTACGGGGATGATGGGCGCATGGGTATCTCAAGCTACTTTTAATCCGCCGGGAATTACGGTAGCGATCGCCAAGGATAGAGCGATCGAATCTTTATTATATCCTGGTGGTAAATTCGTGCTGAATATTCTCCCTGAAGGTATTCACTTGGAATATATGAAACATTTCCGCAAAAATTTCCAACCAGGAGAAAACCGCTTTACTAACTTCCCTACAGCGGAAGCGGACAATGGTTGTACAGTATTAACCGATGCTTGTGCATACTTAGAGTGTTCAGTACAGCAGCGGCTAGAATGCGGTGATCATTGGGTAATATATGCAACTGTAGATAATGGTAAATTACTCAAACCTGATGCGATAACTGCTATTAACCACCGGAAAACAGGCTCATATTATTAATTAGGAGAAGAAAGAAAAAAGAGGGAATAATATCGAGCCTAAAAAAGTGTTTTCTGGGTAGTTTTAGAAACCCTGATTCTTTGTCTTTAACTCTTGTGGGGTGGGCTTCTAGCCCGCCCAAAAGTACATAAAGTAGGTACTTTACAGGTTAATTAAAGAATAAAAATCCGGTTTGTAATAAACCGACAAAAAACCCTAAAATACCACCTAAAGTCACAATTGCTTGTAATTCATTTCTGACAATTCCTTCAATAGCATCTTCTAGTTCAGCCGGTGATGTAGCTTTTACTCGTTCTACAATTACTTGATCTATAGATAAAATGGGAATTGTTTGCGCTACAATCATTTCTAAATCTTTCTCTAGATACTTTTCTAAAATTAAGGTCAAATCCCCAGCAACTATTTCTAAAGAAGTATTGACAGCTGGTGAACTACTCAAGCGATTTAGTAATACAATAGATATCCTTTCCCAGTCAGCGGATTCTGTTAATTCTTTGAGCAAATCACTACCACTATTTTGCAGGTATTGACGTACATTATCTCTAATAGTTTTTCGCAGTTGACGTACAGTACCGACGGGGAGATTTTGTAAAGATAACTTCTGTAATAATCCCTGAATGCGATCGCGCATTTTTAAATCTTTAATTAATTCTTGTAATCGTTCATTGGTTGCTTCTTTTTCATCCAAACAAAATGTCCGTAACCGAGTTAGAGTATTCTTTAAACCAAACAAATTTGCAACTACCCAATAAGTACCACTGGTTTTTTCTCGAAAGCTTTCATCAATAGTTTGAATTGTCCGATCTGTTAAGAAATCAATGATAATTTGTCGCAGTCTATCTGGTGGTAAAACTATCTCTAATAACCAATCAGCTAACCGGATAGATTGTTCTTCAGTCAGTTGAAATTCTAGTAGTACCTTATCAAATATTTGGTTAATTTGAGTTTCTAAAAATGTTTCTTGTCGTGCTAATACCCTCAAAAGACGGGGTAAAGATTCACCCAATAAATCCCGTAAAATTCCCGCTACAATTTTAGTAGTACGGGGGTTTTTATCATCTTTAATTTGCTCAAATAGCAGACGTAATAACCACAGAACTCCCCCTTGTAACCGTTCAGGTTGTAAAAGTTTCCGCGCTAGATTTTGCAGTTCTTCTGGAGTCAGTAACGACTTCATAATCGCATTAGCAATATTTTGTCCTAACCGCTCTTGATTGCTAGGAATTAACCCAGGAGTAAATGGTACTCTTTTCCCAAAAATATAAACTGGTTTGTAGGGACGAAACAGCATTTTTATGGCTATGTCGTTGGTATAATAGCCAATTAATCCACCCAGAATTGGGGGTGATACATATAATAAGATTTGAGACAAATCCACGGCTTTTGGATTACCTAATTACTACTAATACTCCCATCATACCGTTCGCAATGGGATAGTGTCTAACTTCCTGAAAACCAACCTGACGCGCTAACTCTATCTGCTCCCTACCCGTGGGAAAGCGGTCTAAACTAGGGCTAATATAAGCATATTCTTCCTTTAAACCAAGATTAGTGGCTATAGGAACTACACAATTATCTAAATACCACTGTTGCACAGCGCGTAACTGTTGATGATTGGGACGATGAAAGTCTAAAATCGCAGCTTTAGCTCCTGGTTTAAGAACACGGTATATTTCTTGAAGACTTTTGATAATATTTTTAACATTTCTTAATCCATATCCCATAGTAGCTGCATCAAAATAATTATGATCAAAAGGTAAATTTAATACATTACCTTCTACCCAATTAATCGGAGGTTGAGGATAATAATTTTTGCAGCGTTCTTGAGCATTATTCAGTAAATTAGGGGAAAAATCAACTCCATAAACCTTTCCTGTCATTCCCACACGACGTGCTAAACGAAAAGTTAAATCACCAGTACCGCAACATAGATCTAAGCTAGTATCACCAGGTTTAGCAGCGCTCCATTTGACTGTCATTTCTTTCCAAATTCGGTGTTGTCCTAAACTTAATTGATCATTTAGTTGATCATATACGGGAGCAATGCGGTTAAATATAGTACGAATTTCGTTACTCATTTTTCAGGAAAAAAGCATAATTTTAATTTAAACCTCATCATACCAACTGACGGTTTCAACTGGGCGATTTTTACCTTGTAGGGTGCGTTAGCGACTAGTAACGCACCGTGAATACATTTTTATCAAACGATAGTCTAGGAAAATTGATAATTTAATTGGTAATTTACTTTTTGTCAGTCCCTAATTCTCGATAGTGACCAGCTTTAGTGATATACTCGTATAGGTGACTCAATAATGGCCTATAACAAGTTGTTTAAAACTTATTGTACGCAGATTTTTAATTGCTTTTTAATAGAATTATGACAGAAATACAGCCCAATTCTCAAAATCTTGAGGATACAGCTACAGAATTATTAGTGAAACTGAGACAAAAACAGGGTTCTTGGGTGGAATGGGGACAAGCCATCGCTTACTTGCAAAAAAATGGTTATAATCCTCAGACTATCTTTGAAGCAACAGGATTTGAACCAATTCAACAGAATCAGGTAATTGTTGGCTCTCAAGTTTATGCTTCTATGGAAAAATGTGGAGCATCAACGGAAACACTAGCATATTATAAGCAAAAAAGCAGTGATGTGTTATATGAATTACGTGGACTAAATCAAGAAGACCGTGCCAGTACGGCTGATTTAACCTTTGAATACAAGCTTGATGCAGATGTAGTCAGAGATATAGCCAAAGCAGTTAAAGATTTTTCTTGGTTTCCTAATTTACCAGAAGGCTTCAGTAAACATCCGGGGGATGCTGTCGCTTATCAATCTTGGAAATTCGCTAAACAAAAATCTGACTTGTCCGAGCGATCGCGTTTAATAGCTAAGGGTTTACGCTTTGCCCATTCTGAAAGTGCTAGAAAGCAATTAGAACAACTATTAATGGATTTTAGCGTTGCGCCCAAAGTTGCTCCACCTATCCTCCCTTTTTACCGTCTTGAATCTGATGAAGACTTACCCCGGATTTTACCAGTCATAGGTGAGTTACCATTAACACAAGAAGACTTAAAAGCTGTACCATTGATTACGGAGATTGAACCATTTCGGATGGTCAAATTTGCGGGGGAACAAGCTTGGGTATCTTTACCAGGTTGGAAAGTGCTATTAAATGCAGAAGATCCCGTGGTAGTCATTGGTAATAGTGATATTTTTCCCAACCCCCATCAAAGCAAAATTGAACCAATTATGATTGTAATAGATCGCGCTCAAAGAGAATGGGATATTTCCAACTACTTTGTTTTTGATAATGGGGAGAGTATTGACTTTCAATGGTTTGAAACTGCACCAAAAATTCCCTTATTGGGAAAGATGATTGTTTTAGTTCGACCTAAGAAAGTTCTAGATGAAGAATTTACCAAAGATGCTTGGCAAATTGATGAATAATTGATCAAGAAAGATAATAGCTAGGCTAAAAAGCATCTAATTTATATACTTGGGCGGGCTAGAAGCCCACCCCACAAGACAATGACTAATGACCAATCATCTATTATTAAACTAAAAGAAAATATTGCCGAAATTAGGGCTAAATTGCGTCCAGGACAAACGCAAATGGCTGATTGGCAATCGGGTCCATTGGCCGTGGCTGCCGTTCCTGGAGCGGGAAAATCAACGGGAATGGCTGCGGCTGCGGCCATTGCTATTGCTCGTCAATATCAATATTATTTAAATACAGGTAATAAAGAATATAAACAGTTAGTAGTTGTTACCTTTACCCGTTCTGCGACTGCGAATATTAAATCTAAAATTCAGGAAAATTTAAAAAAATTATCTTTACCACAAACAGGATTTGCAGTTTATACTTTGCACGCTTTAGCTTTAATTATTGCTAGTCGTTATCCTGATTTATCGGGTTTACAGTTAGAAAATGCAACCTTAATTACACCAAATCAAAGTCATAGATTTATTCATGTAGCGGTAGAAAAATGGATTTTCAATCATCCCCAACTTTATCTTAAATTGCTTGCAGGACAAGAATTTGATGGAGAAGAAACGGAAAGATTACGTCGTCAGTCAGTCCTGAGAACAGAAGTATTACCAGATTTGGCTTATACTGTTATTCATGAAGCGAAAAGTTCGGGAATATTACCACAAGATTTATTAAAATGGAGTCAAATAAATCCAGATAAATATGATATTTTAAGAGTAGCAGCAGGATTGTATACAGAATATCGAGAATTTATGAAATTACAGGATTTTATTGATTACGATGATATGATTTTAGCCGCTTTGAAAGTATTAGAAAATAATAGCGCTCGTCGCATTGAACAAAATAAAGTTTTAGCTGTTTTTGAAGATGAAGCTCAAGATTCCAGTCCATTACAAACCAAATTATTAGAAATACTAGCTAGTCAAGAAACATTAAATTTAATCAGAGTTGGTGATACTAATCAAGCCGTTAATTCTACTTTTACCCCTGCTGATCCAATTTATTTTCGGCAGTTTTGTCAAGATTGTGAAAGTGAAAATAGACTAGCTAAAATGTCTCAAGCTGGTCGCAGTACACAAATAATTATTGATGCTGCTAACTTTGTTTTAGAATGGGTAAATCATCAGAACTTTACTAAAAATAACAGCAGACAAACACCATTTATAAATCAGAAAATTTACCCTTTAGATATCAGTGACGGTAAACAAAACCCTGAACCAGTAGGAAGAGGATTAGAACTTTATACTCCCAAAGATATACATCATACAGTTGAATTAATTTCCCGAAGAGTAATTGAGTTATTTACAGAAAATCGTGAATCTTCCGCAGCGATATTAGTGCGGGAAAATCGTCAAGGAAGATGGTTAGCTACAGCTTTAGAACCAATATGTCAAGAGTATAAAATCAAACTTTATGATGTGGGAGAAAAAGAACGACGTTCTCATGTTCCTCAAGAGATTTTATCATTATTACAATTTTGCGATCGCCCTCATTCCGCTGATTATCTCAAAGCCACTTTAGATGTGCTTGTAGAACGTAAATTAATACCTACCCAAGATATTAACACCCTAGCTAGTGTTCCCGAAGAATTTTTATATCCAGGACCTTTAACCCCACCTCAAACAGAAATAGTTAAAAAAGCGGCTCATATTTGTCGGAGTTTACTCCGCGCTTATTTAGAATTACCTTTTTATCAAATAATTTCTTTTTTTGCTTTAACGTTAAAATATAACCAAGGAGAATTAGCTACTGCTGACAAACTTGCAGAACGGGTAAATCAGCAAATTTTTAGTAATAGTTCCATGGGAAAGATGATATCAACTTTAATTGAAATTGTCAGTTCCGAAAAATTTGAACCAGTAGAAACAGAAAATATTGAAGAACAATATACCCAAAAAGGACAATTAACAATTATCACTATGCACAAGGCCAAAGGGTTAGACTGGGATTATGTATTTTTGCCATTTCTCCATGAAAACTTAATTCCGGGAAGATTTTGGATTCCTCCCCAGTCCCAATTTTTAGGGGATTTTAGTTTATCAGAAGTCGCACGCGCTCAAATTCGCGCTCTCCTTCATCAAAAACCCATACCTGATATTCAGCAAGCTGGGGAAGAATCAAAATACCTGAAAATTGCAGAGGAATATCGTTTACTTTATGTTGCTATGACGAGAGCAAAAAAACTTTTATGGATGTCTGCGGCTGAAAAAGCGCCTTTTACCTGGAATAAACCGGAGAATTTACAACCAACAACCCCCTGTCCAGTTTTTGCAGCTTTAAAACGCCAATTTATTCAAAATATCTGCAACAATTGACAATTGATAATTATTAATTAATAATTGATTATTATAGGAATAATATTTGATTTGTGATAGCTTCCGTGGCGTAGCCATACAAGACTCAGTAGGTATTAATTCTGTCTTTCTTCCTGTGTTCCCTGTTCCCTGTTCCCTGTTCCCTGTTCCCTGACCACACAAGTAAGTTCACAGAATCAAACCGGATTCCTATAGCAATCAATAACTAACAACGAAATTTTATGGTCGCAACTCCAAATTATAACTACATATCCCCCACAGAATATCTCCAAGGGGAAGAAAACAGTCCTATTAAGTATGAATACAGGGACGGAGAAGTCTACGCAATGGCAGGTGCTAGTAATACTCATGTAATTATTACACTTAATATTGCTTCAATGTTAAGAAACCATCTGCGTGGAAGTGGTTGTCAAGCTTATATTTCCGATACAAAGGCACATATTGAGTCAATTAATACCTATTATTATCCTGATGTCATAGTTAGTTGTAGCCAAAAAGACAAGGCTTTTCATAACTTTCTGCGTTATCCCTGTTTAATCATCGAAGTCTTATCCCCTACCACAGAAGCCTTTGATAGAGGTGATAAATTTGCTGACTACCGAAAATTAGCATCACTTCAGGAATATGTACTAGTGAGTCAAAACCGCATCAGTGTAGAAGTTTTTCGTCGTAATTCAGAAGGACAATGGGTACTTTATAGTTATGAACCTGGGAAAAATATTCATTTAGAAAGTATCAACTTTAACTGTCCTATAGCAGATGTGTATGAAGATGTAAATTTTGAAACTGCTGCTGGAGAAGATCTAATTGTTTAAATTTACGTCACTCTTGTGAATTAAAAAGGCAAAAATTCATCACTTTAATTGTTGACCACACCTTTTACAAAATTTAGCATCTGTATCATGAAAAGCTAAACCGCAACGTTCACAAATAGTTTTTACCTGATTTGCTGTTTTTACTAATCGTTTAATTAGATCTCCAATTTGCCAAGGAATCAGGGCTACTCCTGTTAAAATCATTAATACCGTCAATAAACGGCCTAATTCAGAAATGGGAATCACGTCACCGAATCCCACGGTTGTCATTGTCACAATTGAGAAATAAAAAGCATCTAAAAAAGTGTTAAAATTATCGGGATTAAGTGGATGTTCGACTTGATAAATTAACCCAGAGAAAACAAAAATTATGGCAAATAAAGTAAATAATATTCTGGCAAAAATGACACTATCTTCATTACTAATACTACCAATTAAAAATTTTTTGTCAATAAATCTCAGTAATCGTAAGATACGAAACCAGCGTAATAAACGGATAAAACTAATATCTGCTAATCCGATCAAAGATGGTAGAATTGCCATTAAGTCAATAATTGCATAAAAACTGAGAATATACTTAACTCTATCTTTCGTACTCCATAAGCGCAATAAATATTCCGCAGCAAATATTATTAATATACAAGTATCTAATGCTCTTAATTCTAAATGAGCATCTTCAGGAATACTATAGGTTTCTGCGACAAAAATCCCTGAAGATACTAACACTAATAAAGCGATAGTTAAATTAATTGCTTTACCTATAGATGTTTCTATATCTGTTAGGTAAAACTCTGCTTTTTCTCGATTTATCACCATTTTTTATCCAAAAACTTATGGGGAATAATTAAAATTTTAAATTAAACAAAACTCTTAGTTAAGTTATTACCCATTACCCATTACCCATTACCCATTACCCATTACCATTAAAACCTTAAAGCCACTCCACCTTGTAAAGATACAGCCATATTACCACTATTACGAGTAGCATCAAAGGCAATAATAGCATTACCAAAAATCACAGTATTACTATTAGGAATAACGTAATCAATTCCTGGTTGTAAAGCCAAGCTAATTTTATTACCTACAGGAGAAACTGCATCACTACTATTGATGACTAGTCCAGCGCCTAAATAAGCATCGGTTTGCCAGTTGAGGGGGATATCATAGGAAACAGCAGGTACTATTGCTGTCCCTTTACCAATTAAAGTTTGAGTGCGAAAAGAAATAGGGGTTTCTAGTAACTTATAGCGAAAAGCCAGGACTGCACCTAATTGACTATCATCCGTAAATCCAACAGTAGGACCAATACCAACATAACTACCATAGGCTACTTGAGCTTGTGCAGGTTGAGAGTTGACAGCTAAACCTAAAACTGTGACTACGGACATAAGCCCAAACCAATGCTGAATTTTTTTCATCACACCACTCCTAACACAATCTAAATACTAAATTAACTCGTGATTATTTCTATTTATGGACAACGAGAATGTAGCCCACCTTTCGTACAAATTAAGGCTAACTGTTGAGGATCTAAATTTTTAGCTTTACTAAAATCTACTCCTTGAATTGAAGCATTTTGTGAACCCAGATCAGGCGTTTCTACAAATTTGTCTGACTCTTGTTTACCTGTAAACAGAATTGCACCTTGAAAATCCGCACCGTCTACATTTGCTCCCCGCAAATCGGCACGACTTAAATCAGCATTTCGCAAATTGGCGTTTTCTAAGTTAGCTGATTGCAAACTAGCACCAGTAAGTCGAGTAGCGCTGAGGTTAGCATCACTAAGATTAGCATAATCTAAATAGGCTTCGGATAAATCTGCACCTTGCCAATCAGTTTTAGTTAAATTTGCATAAGCTAATTGTGTACCGACGGCAGAAACACGAACTAAATGAGCCGCATATAAATTTGCTTCTGTTAAATTTGCATCGCTTAAATCTGCATTGGTTAAGCGAGAATTTTCTAAAAGTGCATTGCGTAAATCTGCACCTACTAACTGGGAGCTACTTAAATTAGCACCAAATAAGCGGGTATAGGATAAGTTGGCTTTGTTAAGATTGGCGCGACTTAAATCACTTTGATTCATCAAAATACGACTTAGATTGGCATTAGTAAAATTAGTTTGCTTTAACTGGGCGTTACTTAAATCTGCCATGGTATCATCGTAAGTATCCCAACGTCCATCTTCACCTACACTACGGAAACGACTACCTTGAAAATTACCTTGGTTGAGATTTGCAGATTTCAAGACAATTCCTGATAAATCAATGTTGTTTAATACCAATTTGAATGAGGAATTTCCCCCAGATCCTTGATAACTTAATTGAGCATTGCTCAAGTCAATATTGTGAATTTTGCCACCATAGATAGCCAGAATTTTGTTGATTACCTGCTGGGTGAGAATTAACTGATTTTGTCTAAATTCCCAGTTTGAACTTTTCCCCATAGATTCTATTTCCCCAGCCAAAAACTGATTCACGCGCTTTAATTCGGGGATGGCTTTTAGACCTGTATTAGTTAAAGCTTGTTGAATAGTATCCAGAGTTGGGAGGTCTGTTTCTTTTACCAGTAAATCAACTAGTAATTTGATGGATTGTGTGTCATTCATGCTACCCAATGCTAAAACGGTTTTTTGACGCTCTTCATTGGTAACACCGTTGTTGGGATTAAATGCTTTAATGAGTTCGATAAACTTTTGGCTATTAGTTTGTTCGCTTCTGCGTTGGCTTTCTTGGGTTTGGATATAGATTTGTGTACCTATTAAAGTTGATAATACAGCAATCATACTAGTCAGCCCCACCAAAAACAAGCTGAAATTAGAATTGCTTCTCTGGGAAAGACTGGAAATAGATTGTTGACTGGAGGAACTATCTACATTATCCTCATGTATTTTTAGCTCTTCCCCAGGGTTACTGAAAGTGCTTTTAGCGTCTATTGTATAAGTCCGGGCTAATTGGTCATGGAAGGATCGAGGGTACTTTTGTCCAGGCCAACCTTTTGCTTCTGCTAGGATCATTAATATGGTTAAAGATGTAAACAGAGATAAGTTGGGAAAAATAAAGCTGTAGCGCCAGAGCAAATAAGCAGCGGAAATGGGTACAGTCCAGCGCCCTAATCCTTCTCTGACTACTATTGCACTTAATCCGGGGGCTGATCCTTCTGCATTAACCACCCGCACACCAAACCAACGTTTAGGAATGGTACTACCAGTCTGAGCTAATAAATACAATTGCCACCAGGAAAAGGTCGTGGGTAATAATACAGCTAGAGTCCAGAGAATATTAGTCGGCCAGGCTACATTACGAATACCGTAATTTACGGGTAATGCCAGAGGTCTAGCGATCGCTTTTTCTGTGACTACTAGAATCGGATTTAATGGGACTCGTTGGATATCACTCCGGGAATTTACATATGCACCCAAAGCATAAGGAACTAACCCACTGGCAATAAAAAGGGTTATTTCCACCGTCCAAGCCGCAAAACGCCTAGCTGTTAGTGATGTAATATTGACTTTTTTCGGTTCTTCTGGGCGGCTAGATTGATTACTGCTTCTCCCCATAATTGGATTCGCCATTAGATAATTACCTGTGAATTTATTTTTATACCAGTGTCAGGGTGATGAAAATAGGCTATCGCTTATTTCCCTTTTTTGTCAGCAACAAAAAATTTGTATCCAAGATACACTAACCCTGCCAAAACTGCCAAACTAATTACAGAAGCGACCAAAGCAAATACTGTTTGCAGTATCCAAACAGTTAAAAGCATGACTACACCTGTAACTACCAGCTTTTTAATTGTTGATAAACTATTAAACCAAATTCCGCATCTTTCTAAATATAAGTTCCATTTAAAGAAACTTGTGATAGGTGTCTGTGTCTTTTGTCCTTGGGTATTAACTCCAGCGGACTTGATTTCTGCTTCTAGATTTTGCAGACGACGCTGTAGGTCTTCTTCTGGTTGAAAGTTCATATCACGGGAAATAGATAATAGGGTGGAAATTTAGGTGACTATCTACGTTTAATGATCATTGTATGTTCTCGTCCAACTGATAATCGCTATATTCATGATCACTAATACAATTTAACGCCCAATGATGTTTTCCTGAAAAAAAGAAATATTCAGAAATTATGATTGGTACTTAGTTGTATTTATTTTAGATCATTTTAGTCTGGCAGATGCCCAAACTATAAGTATTAACTAAGTTACCCAAATAAAATTTACCTGTAATAACTGGGAATATTGACGAGAAAATTTTAGATTCTAGGTTAGGTTGGGAATTTTCGGTATAAGCGCCCCTCCTTCAGGACGGAAATCATCCAAAATCTATTGACTTTCACGGGAGCTTACACAGATTGTCCTACTGATAACTAGTCAGTTCAGGATGTTTTAATTTTTTACTATGGAAATTCTATTCAATTTATCGTTATTTACGTAATTACACTTGCTAGAATGGTTATATAACTATAATTACCTTTTTACTCATTAGACATCTCCAATTAGTGAGACAATAAGAACTTGAAATCATCCCTGCTTTGTGTTGCTGACAAACCAAAGGAATCTTAAAAAATGTGCAAAAGAATTACTTTAATCTTATTATTGGTGTTAAGCTTCAGCATAATTAGTCCCAGTGTAGCTGAAGCTGCTGGACTTAAAAGCTTTGTAGATAGTGCTGATGGTTATCAGTTTAATTATCCTAATGGTTGGTTACAAGTGAAGGTTGCTGATGGACCTGATGTGGTATTTCACGATTTAATTGAAGTATCAGAAAATGTCTCTGTGATCATTAGTCCCGTTCCCGCTGGTAAAACTTTGTCAGAACTAGGAACACCCTCAGAAGTCGGTTATAAGTTGGGAAAAGCTGCTCTTGCTCCTGTTGATTCTGGCCGCACCGCTGAATTAATTAATGCAGCGCAAAGGGAAATAAATGGTAAAATTTACTACTTTCTAGAATATGAAGTTAAACTTCCTAATGGACAAAAAAGACACAATATCTCCAGTGTGGCTGTAAGTCGTGGTAAGCTTTTTACCTTTAATGCGTCAATACCCCAGAAACGCTGGAAAAAAATACAACGCATGATTGATGAAGTTGTCAGTTCTTTTACTGTGTATTAATTGTCTATTATTGATAATTAAAAATGGGGACGGGAATAGGGGAAATTACCAATTACTAATGATCAAGACTCAAGACATGAAAATTCCGCAATTTGTACTTGCTTCTGCTTCCGTTGCGCGTCGTCGTTTACTACAAACTGTCGGTATTGACCCAATCATTTGCCCTAGTGATTTTGATGAGTCGCAAATACAACTCAATGAACCAGGGGAATTAGTACAAACTTTGGCCCAGTCTAAAGCGGAAACTGTAGTTTCTCAATTTCCATCAGCTTTGATCATGGGTTGTGATTCAGTTTTGGCAATTAATGGTAAAATCCATGGTAAACCAGCAGATGATCAGGAAGCGATCGCTCGTTGGCAAGTAATGCAAGGTAATTTTGGCGACTTGTATACAGGTCATGTATTGATTGACACATCACAAAATCGGCATCTGGTCAAGTGTCAAGTTACTAGGGTGTATTTTGCTAAAATGAGCGATCGCGCGATTCAAGCCTATGTAAAAACAGGTGAACCCCTCAAATGCGCTGGAGCATTTGCTTTAGAAGGGTACGGGAGTTTATTTGTGGAAAAAATTGAGGGTTGTCATAGTAACGTCATTGGTTTAAGTTTACCCCTATTACGGAAAATGATCGGAGAATTAGGATATGAAGTGACAGATTTTTGGGGATAGTTGGGTAATTATTATTCCCAATTTTTCTCCGAGAAAATGTTAGAAAATAGAGACTACTATCTGAATATGAAATTAGTTTCGGAAAACAAAACATGAAACGAGATGAGGTAATCACAACCTTAGCAGCACATCGAGAAAAGTTGCAGGAATTGGGAGTAAAATCCCTTAATTTGTTTGGTTCAGTAGCGCGGGATGAAGCTCGTTTAGATAGCGATATAGACTTTTTAGTGGAGTTTAATCATCCGGGTGGGTTGTTTCAACTTTTGCGAGTGCAGTATTATTTAGAAGATATTTTGGGATGTCCTGTAGATTTGGGAACTGAGGATGCTTTGAGAGAACATTTGCGAAAACCTGTATTCAAGGATATCATTTGTGCCTTTTAGAGATTGGCGGCTTCGCGTGCAAGATATTGTCTGATCTATCAATGAAATTGAACAAAGGACAAGAGATATAACCTTTGAAGAATTTGCCAAAAATCAAACGATTGTCAAAGCTGTTCTCTATGATTTTGTCGTGATTGGAGAAGCTGCTAGAAATGTACCAAACGATATTCAGTTAAGCTATCCTCTTATACCTTGGCGTTTGATGGGAGGAATACGAAATGTGGTAACTCACGAATATTTTCAAGTTGATTTGAATAGGATTTGGGTAACTATTCAAAATGATTTATCCCCATTATTACCACAATTACAAAAAATACTGGAGAGAGAAATATCAAAAGAATAGTTGATCTGGTGCAGATAGTTGTAAACTAACAAATAAATTGTATTTGTCAAATAATTATGTCTTTTACTCCTTCCTTGCGCGAACAACAACATCCCCTAATTCGTCAACTAGCTGATTGTATTGAAGCAGTTTGGCATCAACACCTAGACTTATCACCATACCATTTACCTGGGGAGTTGGGATATGTGGAAGGTAGACTAGAGGGAGAAAAATTGATTATTGAAAATCGTTGTTATCAAACTCCTCAGTTTCGCAAAATGCACTTAGAACTGGCAAGAGTCGGTAATATGTTAGATATTCTTCATTGTGTGATGTTTCCCCGTCCAGAATATAATATACCCATGTTTGGCTGTGATTTAGTTGGAGGTAGAGGTCAAATTAGTGCCGCTATTGCTGATCTTTCTCCTGTAAATTTAGATCGGATTTTACCAGATGGTTATAATTCTCAACTGAGGGAATTAACTAAACCCAACTTTTCTCAACCTCGTGAATTACCAGAATGGGGAAATATCTTTTCTGATTTTTGTCTGTTTATTCGTCCTACTTCTTCCGCAGAAGAAATAAGTTTTTTATCTCAAGTCAAGTCATTTCTAGAAATACATTGTACACAAGCAATTGCATCTACTCCAGTCACACCTGAAAAAGTAGCTGAAATTATAGCTGGACAACATAACTACTGTACAAAACAACAACAAAATGATAAAACCCGGAGAGTTCTAGAAAAAGCTTTTGGTACAGAATGGGCAGAAAATTATATGACTACAGTTTTATTTGACTTACCGTAAGCATTCAGCATGACAAGGGAACAGGGAACAGGGAAGAGGGAAGAAGTTTTGGGTAACTTTACTTTTCGTTACTTATGTCGGTTTTTTTCCATTCACCTACTATTTAAGATTACTTCATAAATTTATAAATCATCTCTGATAACCAAATACTTGCCATGACTACTCTATTACTCTAACTGTAAGTTGTGTTACGTTTTCTCTCAATCAATAAATGTAGAATTTACATTTAGTTTCATCACCACAATTCAGATTAATAGGTAACATATCATGTCAACGGTGGATGAAAAATCGAAATTTAAGGTTGAACAACCTAAAGTTTGGTTAAGTGTTGCTGTAGCCTTACCAGTAGCATTAGCTGCCGGTTTACTAGCTACAACCAGAATGGAACAATTGAAAAAACTGACTTCTGCTGTATCTGTAGCACCAATTCCCAATACTATTAGCGCCATAGGACGTTTAGAACCAAAGGGAGAAATTATTAAACTCTCCGCTCCTGCGGGTTTATCAGGTAATTCACGAGTCCAGCAACTTCTAGTTAGAGAAGGACAACGAGTACAAGAAGGACAGATTCTGGCTATTTTAGATAACCGCGATACTAGTATGGCCGTAGTCGAAGAAGCCAAAGCCAAAATGCAAGAATCCCGCGCGAATTTAGCCCAGGTGCGTGCGGGTTCTCCCAAGGATATTCAAGCCCAAAAATTCATTATTGCCCGATTACAAGCCCAATTGGCCGGGGAAAAGGACGCTCAACAAGCCATGATTAGCAGAATTGCGGCTCAGTTAAGTGGTGAGAAAATTGCCCAAGAAGCCACAGTTACCCGTTTAGAGGCCGAATTATTGGGACAAAGGGAGTCTTTAAAAGCTACAGTTGAGCGCGTTAGAGCAGAACAACGTAATGCTCAAGTAGATTCTGGACGTTATGAATTTCTATACAAACAAGGTGCTATTTCTCAACAAGAACGAGATAGAAGACAGTTAAATGCAGTAACAACTAATCAACAATTAATTGAAAGTCAAGCTGGTTTAAAACGGGCAATAGCTACTATAAAACAACAAATTTCTGAAGCTAGAGCCAATCAAGTGAAAACTCTAAATACTTTACAACAGCAGTTAATTGAAGCTACTGCTAACCGCAATAAAACTATAGCCACTTTGCAAAGACAAATAGATGAAGAAAGAGAAAAATTAAATCGTCTATTAGTAGTTAGTCCACTAAATGTCCAAGTAGCTCAAGCTCAGGTTACTAATGCAATTGCCTTAATGAGAAAAGCCCAAGCAGAACTTCAGCAAAGTTATGTTAAAGCCCCTAGTTCCGGTGAAATATTAAAAATTCATACTAAATCAGGGGAAATGATGGGTGTAAATGGAATTGCGGAAATTGGACAAACCGATCAAATGTTTGTAGTTGCAGAAGTTCCTGAAGATAGTATTAGTAAAATTCGTTTAGGTCAAACTGCTACTATCTCCAGTGATAACGGTACATTTAATGGTCAATTAAAGGGTCAAGTTACCGAAATCGGCAGAAAAATTGGCAAGAAAGATGTTCTAAATAATGACCCGGCGGCAGATATTGATGCTAGAGTTGTAGAGGTAAAAATTGCTTTATCTCCAGAATTTAATCAGCAAGTTTCTGGTTTAACTAATGCTAAAGTTACGGTAGAAATTAATGCTAATTAACTTTCTATTTCTCTGAAACATATTCAGGTTCAACTACTTAATTAATTCCCCAATCAAAATCAAAAAAAGCTAAAAAATGGCAGGAAAAATACCTTTATCTTGGCTACAACTGACAAGAGAAAAAACTCGCCTAGCAGTAGCTTTGTCCGGTATTGCCTTTGCTGATATTTTAATGTTCATGCAATTAGGTTTCCGGGATGCACTCTATTATAGTAACGTCAGAATGCACAGCAGTTTAGCAGGTGATGTGATTTTAATTAATAATCAATCTAATGCTGTTTTATCAATGAAAAGTTTTTCCCAAAGAACTTTATATAAGGCGTTAGATCTACCGACAGTTCAATCAGTACATCCCATATATTTAGACTATACAAGCTGGAGAAATCCCGTTACAGGTCGCCCTCGCAGTATTTTAATTTTCGGCATCAATCCAGAGGTTAATTTGTTTAATTTACCCGGAGTAAATGAAAATTTAAATAAACTTAAACTGCCTGATGTGGTTTTATATGATCGTTCTTCTCGGGTAGAATATGGTCCGATTACTGATAGTTTTAATCAGGGCAAAATTGTCACTGCTGAAGTAAGAAGACGACAAGTTAAGGTGGGTGGATTATTTACTTTAGGAGCATCTTTCGGTGCAGATGGTAATTTAATTACTAGCGATCTTAACTTTTTGCGAATTTTTAATAATCGTCAACGGGGACTAATTGATATTGGGGTAATTAAGTTAAAATCTGGTGCAGATCCTAATCAAGTGGCTCAATATTTACGAAGTTATTTACCTACAGGTATTAATGTTTTAACTAAGGAGGAATTTGTTGAATTTGAAAGAAATTATTGGGCAAGTAGTACGGCTATTGGTTTTATTTTTACCTTAGGAACAATTATGGGTTTTATTGTCGGAACTGTCATTGTTTATCAGATTTTGTATACAGAAGTAACAGATCATTTATCTGAATATGCTACTCTCAAAGCCATAGGTTACACTCAAAATTATTTATTAACGGTGATCCTTCAAGAAGCTTTTTTATTAGCTGTTGTCGGTTATTTACCCGGATTTGCCTGCGCTCTTGTTTTGTACAATGTTGCTAGAGACGCTACTCTTTTACCCATATTTATGAGTTATAATCGCGCTATTATGGTAATCATGTTAACTATTTTAATGTGCTTTATTTCAGGAATGATTGCTATTCGTAAATTGGGTTCTGCTGACCCAGCAGATATTTTTTAATAGGTAATATATAATGGGTATTTAACTTGCATATTACCTAAAATTAAAACTCTTGTGGGGTGGTTATCTTAACCGCCCTGGTTATGCTTAAAGGTTTATCAGCCCTGATTATTCCATCTTTATTCTCAACTCTTCTATTATGATCAACAAAAAACCCGTAATAACTATTAAAAACATTAATCACTACTATGGTAAAGGATCTCTGAGAAAACAGATTTTATTTGATATTAATCTGGAAATATATGCCGGAGAAATTGTCATTATGACCGGTCCATCAGGTTCAGGTAAAACAACATTACTGAGCCTAATTGGTGGTTTAAGATCGGTACAAGAAGGAAGTCTGAAATTTTTAGGTGAAGAACTCTGTGGCGCGAGTCAACGTAAACTAGTAAAAATGCGTCGTCATATTGGTTATATTTTCCAAGCTCACAATTTATTGGGTTTTTTAACTGCTAGACAAAACGTGCAAATGGCTGTTGAATTAAATCATAGCATTTCCCAATCAGCAGCTATTTCTCAATCGGAAACTATGCTCAAATCTGTGGGTTTACAAGAACGTATTAATTATTACCCGGATAATTTATCAGGTGGACAAAAACAAAGAATAGCGATCGCTCGCGCTTTAGTCAATCATCCTCCTTTAGTATTGGCCGATGAACCAACAGCAGCACTAGACAAACAATCAGGACGTGATGTAGTAGAAATTATGCAGCGTTTGGCTAAAGATCAGGGAACTGCTATCTTACTTGTTACCCATGATAACCGGATTTTAGATATTGCTGATCGCATTGTGGAAATGGAAGATGGTCTTCTCACTCGTGATACTCAAAATGTCCTTTTGAATCACGACCCCAAGAGTAACAATTATAACACCTGATTCAAGTTTTTTACTGCAAATTTATTGTTTTTTCACCTAGCGTCTAATAACCTAATGCTCCTTAGTATCTTGTCGCTACAGGTGCTTTGCGGGTAGTTTTAAATGTCACATTTACCCCTTCATTCAGTTGTTCCAGTACAAGCAGGGGGGTAGGTTTAGCCTTTTGATCCCAATGCATATAAACAATCCGACCGTGAATATTCGGTTGCCAGGTATCATCATTTTCTCTGGAACTCAGGTATGTTTCTATACAATCAATTATCTGAGAGACAGTAGTAGAAGTGGCTTGAATTGGTAACTTAATTAATCGAATTTGTACTCGGAATAGTACCCGCTTCACAATTTTCGGTGCTACACCAGTTTCATATTCAATATCAAAAGTTTCATCTATCTGTTTACCATTGCTACTGGCAACTCCCACTGAGCCTTGACTCGATTGACTAGGACGCAGGGCTGGAGATATCTTATCTTTAATCTTGATTTTCATTTGATTAATCAGGGCTAAATGGAATACATCCTCTGACATCCGCATTCGCAGATAATCTAGATTAAAATGCCGTGAGTCAGCTAAATCGGGATTGTTCTCCAGTTTGCGAATAGTTTCCAAAGCTAACTTCAGTTTTTTGTCTAATTCTCGCGTGCGGAATTTTTCAAAATTTAATTTTTTTTCACTCTGTTGTAATAAAATTTTACTATAAACAATTACAGCAATCAGAGCTAAAACCATTCCCCCACTGGCAAATAGTAACAATGGTGGACTTTGGGACTCATTGGCAACTACGGCTTTAGTTGTTTTTGTAATCTTGGGTACAGAAGATTGATTGAGGGACTTTGTACTGGACATAATTTGCAACCTTGTAACTATAAGACTGATATTTGATTGTTGAAATATACTTAGTGCATTGCTAATTTTGGGCTGGTTTTTTCAGACAATACTACACTATTGCAATTTTTGCAACTGTCAATAAATTTTGGATTAGTTCCGTCCCGAAGAGGCTGCGCTTGTACCGAAAATTCCCAATCTAAAATCTAAAATCTAAATAAAATCTAAAATTTTCTGGTCATTTTACGATGGCTATATTAACAGGTTATCAGCATTCAGAATTTAGTTAAGTGAATGTAACTTATATCACATTTTTATTAACATTCCATAACCTACAATTGATGTTATGGTTTCCTTATAGTTATACGGCTTGGCAGAGGTAAAAACTGTATAATTCCATGTTATTGCCGATGTGTATGGTGATTATTGTCCAGTTTTTAGAGGATTATTGGCATCTCATATATGAGATTAATATATCGAATATCAGAAATTCATCAGCTAATGCTATACCACTTTTATCTTTTCTTTGTTATTTTGTATTGGGGGGAACAGTTATTCCCCATCAAGCCCGTTTAAATGAAAATTAGTTCAACTACTTTACCGTTCCTCAAGTTCAGTGCAAATTGCCAAGACAATTTATCATCTTCGTGACCAAGGCAAATTTTGATCACTCTCATTCACAAAGGATTTACGACTATGCTGAAAACCAATAGTCAACCAATGATTATCTCTAGTTTTGTTAACCATGAGGAGCAAAACCGTCAAGCTAAAAATCAGTTTAATTTATTGCAAAAATTACGTCAATTTCTGGATGAAATCGAAATTGATAATCGTCAAGTCGCTAGATTGATTGCTAAACTTATTCCTGCCCAATGTCCCTTTGAGCGTGATATTGTGGTTTTTGGTCGCAAAATCGCCCACATTCCCCCTTTATGCAAATTTAACCCCCTATATGACCAGTTTGTAGGCTTGCGATTTCGTGCATTATGTTATTTAGTAGATAAGTGTGGAGAAGATATTCAATCTTACTGCTAAATACAACATTAAATAGGCCATGGATATTAAAGTCGAACATCAACCAAGTCTTGCACATCTCCATCAGTTAGATGTATTTAATTGGCCAATTTGGGAAAAGGAAATATCTAAGTTTCCCTGGACTTACGATGATCAGGAAGTTTGCTACTTTCTAGAGGGTCATGTCATTGTCACTCCTCATGAAGGACAATCGGTACAAATAGGTAAAGGAAATTTAGTGACTTTTCCTGCTGGTATGTCTTGTGTTTGGGAAATTATCAGCGATGTCAATAAACATTATCGCTTTGATTAATTGTAATTGATTGTTACTAATTTTGATGCAACCCAAATAATCAATATCTGAGAGGTGGGAATTTGATATTTTTTAGCGGGTTGCTATGAAACTATTGTTCCTAAAATATCGTCTACAAATAAATTATTTTCGGGGAATGCTGAAATTGACAATTTTTCCCCGCGACTTAGTGTTTGAATGTCCCTATAACCATGTTCAGTAGGGTAGCGATAGACAGTAATTACTTGTTGATAAATATCAACTAACCAAACTTCAGTAATACCACTACTAGCATAGAGAGGAATTTTCACGTCTCTATCATATTCAATACTGCTATCTGCGACTTCAATTAATAAGAATATATCTTGGGGTTGGGGGTGTCCAGATTCATAAAAATCTGCGCGAGGTTTTAGTAATGCGATATCTGGTTCAGGTTCAGATAAGTTATTTAAGAGAATCGGATTTTGTACAGCAACTATGACTTTTTTAGCCAGTAATTGTGAAAAAATTGAATTTAAACGATTTACACAAGCTGTGTGTCTTCTACCAATTGGTGACATTTCTATAATTTCTCCATTAATCAGTTCTACTTTATCATTTTCTGACAAAATACCAGCTTCACTCATTTGATGGTATTGAGAAATAGTAAAGCGAAAATTTTTAACCTGTGGTTTTGCTAATTGTAAGGTCATAATTAACTTTCTCCTATAGGAATCTGGTTTGATTCTGTGAGTTTACTTGTGTGGTCAGGGAACAGGGAACAGGGAACAGGGAACAGGGAACAGTAAAGACAGAATTGATACCTACTGAGTCTTGTATTGCTACGCAACGCAAGCTATCAAAAATCAAATAGGAGTCCTATATTTACCTTTATTTTTAAAATAGCAATAATATCCCCGACTTCTCAACTCAATTGATTATTTAGACTAAATTAGGCGGTTAGAAACCCCGTGTATACAGAGACAAAACCCACCTGCGTGGGTTTAGAAACCTGTTTATAAAAAATCGAAAAATACTTCAGGAACTAATCTTAATTCACCAGATTTAAACCGAGAAATATCTATCCATAATGCGCGATGTTGACGTTCTGGTGTTTCTGAAAAAGTTAAACTTTCGATGTGGTAAAATTTGGAATCTGCAAAATCACATTCATAGAGTTGAATGATTTCATGTCCTTGTTTACCGTTAAAAGTAAATAGGTTTTCGATACAACTTAGATAGCGAATATTGGTTAATTCGGCTTGAATTTCTTCTTGAAACTCTCTAATTAAAGCTATGCGGCTAGTTTCACCAAATTCTACACCACCACCTAAAGCCCGATAAAAGATTGATTGTTTTGTAGGATCATATCCTTCAGAAACAAAGATTCTATTACCATCTCGAATTAGTGCTAAAACAATTACTCGAATTTGACCTTCTTTATTCATGATAGTAATTAATTGTAATTATCGTAGATTGAATCGGGGTGACTTTCACTATTTTCTATAGGCCAATCTGAATTTTCACCACCAATATATAGTTCTTCAATAGTGACATATTCTTGATTTAATTGTGTTAGTGCGTTAATCAGAATGTCTAAAGCGATCGCATCACTTGTTCCCAAATCAAACCAACAACGCATCCAATCTCCTTCATATTCAAATTCACCCATATTGTGCATCAAAGCCAAGAAGGTTTTATCATAGCCTTGTTCATCATAATTCATGTAGCTGATATCAATTCCTGTATCTTGTACTTGCAGATTTTCCGCATTAAATCCCCCCAATTTACCTAAATAAAACCAGGAAGTAAATACTTCTTCTACATATTTTTTTTCTTGTAGGGAGGGAATGGTGCTAAACTTCAACCAAATCCAGACATCAAAAGGATTAAACTCGCGGAATTGAATTTGCATTTTTGTAATGGGTAATGAGTAAGAAATTCTTGCCAATAACTAATGATTAATGACTAATAACTACTAACAGCTTGACTGCGTTCATATTCAATTTGTTTGACTAAATTAACAGGAAGCTGGGATTTTTTAGCTAATGCTTTGTCAAAATAAACTATTCCTTCCTTAATTAAATCCTGACTTTTTTCCCTTTTTCCTTTTTCGTGAAGAATTTGAGCTTTTAGATAGTAAATTTCTGGGTTGTCAGCAGTTGTTTTTAAAGCGCGGTTGACATAATCTAAAGCCTGAGAATATTGTTTCAAATCTCGATAGGCTAAAGCAATACCTCTATCTACTAAATAACCAGGTGACGCATTTTTTTGCAACCGTTCAATTGCATCATCTGGACTGGTAAAAGGCAAATTTACAGCTAACATTAAATCCATATAGCCGCGAATTAAGTTTAACTCTGGATCAGTAGCAGAAATTTCTTCGGCTCTGTCAAAATATGTATATACTTTTCGTAAGCGACTAAAAGCAGGTCCAGCACCATTGATAGTCCCTTCTCGACCGAGAATTAGCGCCCCCTCTAAAAAATGACTGACAGCAGTGTATAAATTACCACGTAATGGATCACTAGGAATAAGATCTTGTGCAGTTTCCAGAGTTTTTTGACTGTATTTTTCTAGACTAGCCCAATCTTGATCTCTATAAGCTAAACCAGCCTGAATCATATAAATTAAGGGTTCATTGGGTTCGCTAGAAATAGCTGATTGTAAGGAATTTTTAGCTTTTGGGTAATTTCCCTCTTGGAAAATCGCTTTAAAAACAGCTTCCGTATTATCACCAATATTACGAGGTTCTTGAGTCCGAAATGGATCAGCAGCAAAGCAGGAATTTACAAATAGATTTAAAAGGATTGAAGTAGTAACAGTCACTTTCAAAAATATAGGAAATCGCCAAGATATGATGAATTGAGGAATTAAGAACTGTTTGAACATAGTTATCACGGGAATAATTACGGTTGAAATTGTTTTATCTATTACCTAAAATGCAAAACAGTGAATTATAAATTACGTCTATTGCCACCAAAATTTACCCTAACTTGGTAATCTTAACAGATGCTCTATCTTAGAAATCTAACTTATCACCCCACGGCTTGCCCCAAAGCAATTCTCCAAGCCATTAACTTAGAATTACCACCCCAGAAACTGGGTTTAATAATTGGACCTAGCGGTTCAGGGAAAAGCACCTTATTAGAAATTCTATCTGGACTAGCTGATCCTACCACTGGTGGGGTTTTTTGGCGAGAGCAGGGACTCATAGCTGAACAACTACAACAATTAGCAGGTTTAGTATTTCAATTTCCAGAACGACACTTTTGCGGAGGGACAATTTTAGAAGAATTACGCTTAGGACATCCTGAACTGGGATTAGGACAGGTTAAACAAGCATTAACAGAAGTAGGATTAAATAATTTATCCTTATCTGTATCTCCTACTAATTTAAGCGGTGGACAACAAAGACGGTTAGCTTTAGCAGTCCAATTAATTCGTCAGCCGAACTTATTGCTATTAGATGAACCAACAGCCGGTTTAGACTGGTCTATGCGTCGGCAACTGGTAAACTTATTAGCTAAACTGAAAAAAGATTGGACATTGTTAGTTGTAACACATGATGCCAGTGATATATTACCAATAGCTGATTATTGTTGGAAATTAGATCATGGTATTTTAAAATCAGTTGAGCCGACAACTTTGGCAAATAAAACACAAGAAGTAGTGACTAATTGACCGGGTTAATATTAACTTTGTTCTTCCTTCTTCTTCCTGCTTCGCGTTCTTTGCGTCTTCGTGGTTCATTTAATTCCATATTTTGTCAAAAAATAGGGAATTTAACCGCAGATGAATTTGAGATCAATGATCAAGTAAAAATCGGCTAAAATTAATGGGAAAAAGTGATTTTCAATAATGGATATAGAACCTTTATCTATCGCTAATTTGCCGAAAATGGCGGAAATATGGCAAAAAACCCTGAATTGGCAACCGACAAATCTACAAGAAAACCAATTTCAACAACTTTATCAATTAATCATTGCGGGAAATCGCCAAATTAACTTAACTAGGATTACTGAACCTGAAGAATTTTGGGAGAAACATCTTTGGGACTCCTTGCGAGGAATTGCCCCAAAACAAATATTTATTCCCGGTATTGACAAAGGAAAACGGATAATTGATATTGGTACAGGAGCAGGTTTTCCTGGTTTACCAATTGCTCTAATTTTTCCTAATTCGCAAGTTACACTTTTAGATTCTACGGGTAAGAAAATTAATTTTATTGAGACGGTTTTATCAGCACTTGCTCTCAATAATGCGAAAACTTTACTTGGGAGAGCGGAAGAAATTGGTCAACAGTATGAACACAGACAAAATTATGATGTTGCTGTGATTCGGGCTGTGGGAAATGTTTCCGTTTGTGCTGAATATAGTTTACCATTAGTCAGAAAAGGCGGTTTGGCGATAATTTATCGGGGTAGTTGGAGTGAAGCAGAAAATGAAAGTTTAGAAACTGCTGTTGAACAATTAGGTGGAGTAGTTGAATTAATTGAAGAATTTTCTACTCCTTTGAGTAATAGTATGCGTCATTGCCTTTATTTGCGAAAAGTCACCAACACCCCAATTAGTTTTCCCCGTGGGGTTGGTATACCCAGTCAAAAACCAATTTAATCAGCGAATTTCTCGATTTTAGATTAGATTAGTGATTAGATATATAGCGTGAGAGCGTCAACGCTGCCAGCGACAATAAACTTAAAATCCCCAAATCCAAGTGTTAAATTTGTCTCAAAATGGTTGTTCTGTATGGGTTGCTTCTTCAACAGAAGGACTGCTGACACCAACTGCTGTTGCTCTTGGCAAATTTGATGGTGTTCATCTTGGTCATCAAAGAGTAATTCAGCCAGTATTACAGTCAGTATGGGGTAAAAGTGGAGAAAATTCAACCCCCCTAGACCGCAAAAATCCGCGACCCTACTCAACCGTTGTTACTTTTGATCCCCATCCCCATGAGTTTTTTACGGGACTTCCCCGTGATTTGTTAACACCACTGGATGAAAAAGTGCAACAATTGCGATCGCTTGGGGTAGAACAATTGGTATTATTACCTTTTGATAGAGAATTGTCCGCTCTTTCCCCGGAGGAATTTGTGGATAAAATTCTGGTTCAACAACTCCAATGTCAACAAATTAGCGTTGGCCAAGATTTCTGTTTTGGCAAGAAGCGTATGGGTACAGCCCAGGATTTGCAAATACTCGCAGCTAAATACAATATACCCGTGAGCATAGTTCCTATAAAAACTGATACAGATAGCTTATCCACAGACGATACTCGTATCAGTACATCCTTAATTAGGGAAAGTTTAGAAGTAGGTGATATTCCTAAAGCAAATCGTCTCCTGGGAAGACCTTATACTCTTACGGGTGAAGTAGTAACAGGTCAAAAATTAGGTAGAACTATCGGCTTTCCTACAGCGAATATCCAACTACCAAAGGATAAATTTTTACCTCGTCATGGTGTTTATGCTGTGGAGGTGATCATTCATAATCAAACTCCAGATACAGACCCTATTCCGCAATTAGGGGTCATGAATATCGGGAACCGTCCCACAGTTAATGGTATAGATACTCGTGTAGAAGTACATTGTTTAAATTGGTCTGGTGATTTATACGGGAAAATTTTGGAGATACAGTTAGTAAGATTCTTGCGTCCTGAACAGAAATTTCCCTCATTGGAAGCACTGAAAAATCAAATTCAACTTGATTGTACAGCAGCTCAAGCAATTTTTAATTCTTAATGATGGATTACAAGTGTTACGTGAGAATACTGTAAAAAAGGCTAAATTATCAACTTAAAACTAAATTGGTGGTTAAAAACTGTGTCTATATTTCCTCTGATACAATATCAGTATATAGCTGTAGCCATCTACATTAGGACATAAACCATAATCACCAGACTTGATAGTAAAGACTACCCAGCACAAGTGGTGGAAGCAGCGTCCTAATTAACCTGGCTACAGCTATAATACAAAAAATTGACGCTTTAATACAAAATTTCGTATAATTTTTGTCTAGACATCAATTCGTCGGTTTAGTCTTGGTATCCTCACCCAACTCACATAAGCCATATTTTTGAACATGAACAGCAAAATCTTCTGGAAGCTTAGTATAGCCATGAATTTATCGCTATTTATGGTTTTTTGTAATTCTTCAAAGTTCCAATTAATACCTACAGCAATAGCGCAGACAAATAATTCCTCGGTTTTAGGATGTTGGATTACTGCATATAGGACTGGTCAGGCAGTTAATACAATAACAATGGAAATCTATGGTGACAATACATGGGAATTAGTAACGCGAATGAAGTTCCCACCAAAAGCTAAGAGAAAAGACTTTGAATTCAGTACATCAGGTAATTGGTATATTCAAGGACTTCAGTTAGTAACTCAAGAAAAAGATAGGGGAACGAAAAGTATTTTTGTACAACCCGCTCCTAATACACTTGAAGTAATTTCAGGGGGTGGTCTTGTCTTTAACAGATGCAATTAATTAAGCAGTTTTAGGTATAAAACCTCTCAAACCCTCATTTATTCATGTACTTTGTGCTTAATTTGTTATGTATCTCGTAACTCAATAGCAAATATTATAACCGATTTTCTAGAAATTTTGGGTTCATCTCTGGTTTCAATACTTGTCGGTTCAAGAAATGCGGGTTAGGTTGAGTAATAGTGAAACATGACATAATCAATGATTTTGTTGGGTTTCGTTCCTCAACCCAACCTACCATAGAAGTAGATTAGTGTTAAAAATAGTGATTGAGACGGTTCTGGATTCTAAAATCCTTTTTACACTTCATAATTCCTTCTACATTTCCCCCCAGGTACTACATGAGAGAAAAAGTTGACGCTTTAACACAAAATTTAGCTCGTACTATCGTTGGAAAACATGAATCTATCCGCTTAGTCATAGTAGCTTTACTTGGTGGTGGTCATGCTTTATTAGAAGATGTCCCTGGAGTCGGTAAAACCCTCTTGGCCAAGTCTCTAGCTCGTTCCGTAGATGGTAAGTTTCAACGGTTACAATGTACTCCTGACTTACTCCCGACGGATATCACTGGGACAAATATTTGGAATCCTAAAAGCGGTGAATTTACATTTCTCCCCGGTCCGATATTTGCTAATGTCCTACTAGCTGACGAAATCAACCGCGCTACACCCCGTACTCAGTCAGCTTTACTGGAAGTCATGGAAGAACATCAAGTCACAATTGATGGTGTTTCCCGTCCAGTTCCGCAGCCATTCTTTGTCATTGCTACCCAAAACCCCATTGAGTATCAAGGGACTTTTCCCCTCCCAGAAGCGCAAATGGACAGGTTTATGGTGTCTTTAAGTTTGGGATATCCTTCGGAATCTGAAGAAATGGAAATGCTACAAAATTTACAAGCAGGTTTAAAGGTTACTGATTTACAGCCCTGTATCAATTTAGAAGAAGTACAAGCATTACGTCAAGCTTGTTCCCAGGTTAAAGTAGCAACATCTTTACAACAATACATTTTAGAATTGGTGCGGACTACTAGACATGATGAAGAAATTACCCTGGGTGTTAGTCCCCGTGGTACGGTAGCGTTACAAAAAGCTACTCAAGCTTTGGCTTTTATCTTAGGTAGAGAATATGCTCTTCCCGATGATATCAAGTTTCTTGCTCCCCACGTTCTTTGTCATCGTTTGATTCCTAGAGGGGGACGAAATGCTAAAACTATAGTTGAACGGTTATTGCGCTCTGTGCCTATTCCTTAATATGTTGTAATATTATGGGAGGTATAACTTCCCATAGAGTATACCTATTCTGAAATTGGTGATGAGAAATGGTTATGGTAAATTTATTTAGGACTTATGTATAAAGTATTGATTATTGAAAAAGTACCCAGGACGCACTAAATTCCGTAAATACCGATAAATTAACCAAGCTAAAACTCCTAAACAGAGATTGAGCGCAATATCCCTGATTATAAACCAAAAAATCCCTGGCTCAAACCAAAGTTCCCACCGCAAAAGGCTAATTTTTCTATACAAAATCAAAAATCTAAATATAGAATTTCCACCCAATAAAAACATTAATAATACTAAACCTTTTTGCCAATTACGCACTGAGGATCTATGTCCACCAATTAACACTAAAGGACGTTTACGCTGTAATTTTCTCAGTAATTTTTCCCACCTCCAAAACATCCATAACAGCAAGGGAAATAAACCATAAGTAAGTAAGTATAAGGGCTGTGGAAACCTGCCAGCAATAGATAAAATATTAACTAAAGCATGAAAAAAGACAGAATTTAACCAAGCGGTAAAAATTAAATTCCGATCTCGATCGCACCTTGTTTTGGTAGCAATATATACCGCTAAAGCGTAACCCCAAGGAGCGGAAAACATCACATGAACTGGTGTACCAATAGTCCTTTCTAAAATTGAGGATGTACCATTAAATAGATAAATCCAGGTTTCTTCTGCTGCAAACCCTAACCCTACTGCTATAGTAAATAAAAAGACAGTAGTACCTCGCAAATAATACTGACGTTGTAAATAGCAAACGGGCAGAATAACTGCTACTAATTTACAACCTTCCTCAATTGGTGCTATTGCTAATATTTGCCGGAAGATTATACCAGAAAAATGACGCTGTATCTGTTGCCAGTTTAAAAGCCAGTTAGCAGTGTTTTCTAGAGCAAATTCCAGCCCAAGAGCCACAAAACCAGATACAGCACCGATAATGAACAATATGAGTAAATTTAACACAGGTGGGGCAGCAGGGGTTCTGCGGTAGTAAAACCACAAAAACAGCAAGGGGGGAATTACTGCCCATAGGACTAGTAATAAATTATCCACTCACCTGAGCAATTACAGTACGATGACGAGGACTATTGCTAGTAATAGTAGGAGCGTTAAAACCGGCCTTAATTAAAGCTTGTTCAATGTCCAAACTAAAATATTCATCTAAATAAGGTTCGGTGCTTTTGAGCAGCGTCAAAATATAAGGTGGCATTTTTTTGTAATTTTCTGCTTTGGGGTTCATATCCATAATTGCTAAGTGGCCACCTGGACTTAAGATACGTCTAGCTTCAGTAAAAATTATGTGAGTTGCTGATTGTGGTAATTCATGACACATCAGAAAAATGGAAACTAAATCAAAGGTAGCATCTGTAAACCCTGTAGATTCTGCTTGAGCGTGAACCCAGTTAATTTGAGTTTGATGTTCTTGACTACGATAATTAGCTACAGCTAAGAAGTAAGGAGATAAGTCTAAACCAGTAATTTTGGCTTGGGGATAAGCTGCTTGTAAGGCAAAGGTACTTAATCCTACAGCACATCCTAAGTCTAATATATTTTGTGGTTGGGAATCAATTTTTTCTTTGAGAATATTGTGGTAACTTTGGCGCAGTTTGGTGTCACCTTGAGAACCGGCTTCAGTCCAGATACTAGCATGAACGGTGCGAGCAGCTACTTCTAATTCAAAAGCTGCTGGCCAACCTAAATTTCCCTGTTCGTAGGCATGAAATGTCCGCAAATAGTATTCTGGGTAATTAATTTGAATTTGGGGATTTTCAACTTTTGATAAGTCTTTTACCCAGTCACGCTGTTGCAGTTTTTCTACTTCTTGGGTCCAGGGTACACCTATTTTTTCTGCCCGTTTAATCATCATTTGTCGGGCTTGGTGTTTGGCCAGGTTTGCTAGGGGTTTAATCGCTAAAATGCCATTAATGAAGCGAGAAGCTAAATCAGGGGTATTGTTGATGGTAGTTGTCATAAATCAATTTTGGTAAGTAGCCTTTACATACATTAAATCCTAAGAATTTGATCAAATTCAATACTTACTTGCAATATTATCAAAATTATCAAAGTATCTGATAAACTTAATAAACTTTTAATGGTCGTGATTGATAATTCTTGATTTTTAGGGATGATAATTATTAGTTCTCAGCTTTTGGGCGGCCAGATAGATTTTAGTCCATTCACTGAGAACTTGATTGGTTTTACATTGTAGTTTTTGGGCTATTTCTTCCATGGAATTACCAGCTTTACACAGCTTGAGAACTTGCTGGGCTAAAGGGGTTAATTGTTCTTCAAGTTGTTGCCATTCTGTTGCAGTTAACCCTAAATTATCTTGTTTTAAGGATGCAGAAAGCCAGTTATCTACTAATTCTGGTTGACGTTTAATCGCAAAAATTCGCACAGCATGATAACTAATTTTTTCTCGGAGACGATATACTTGTTTAATAGGTTTATTAAGTTGTTTGGCAATTTGTTCTTGAGATTTACCTTGCAGATATAACTGCAACCAATCTACAGCTAGTTGTCCAATATTTGCTAATAAATATTCTGCAAATTCTTCTTGAACTAATTGACGGTTAGCTTGTTGTTCTTCTAAATATTGAGTTTCTTCAAATTGTGCGATCGCTTGATGATCAATTAAACTAACAGGATGATCGTTATTTTCCGTTATAATCTCCGGGGAAACAAGTTTCACTAATTCGCCGGTAGGTAGTTGTGTTAAGCCTCCTCTCTGGATTCTTCTTAGGTAATTAACAAACCTGTACATTAATATTGGTTGATTGCGAACTGGACGTAAACAATATTCTTCAATACTAGCAAATAACAACATATCTCGCAATCTTTTATCTGTTGTTAATGCGCTAATTTGGCTCATTTGTTGTTGAATATAGGAATCACTTTGTAATAATTCCTGAAGCACTTCTTGAAGTACATCAACAACACTACGCTGACGATCTCTGCTTAGAGATATCCAAGACTGAATCTTATTTCTAATCGTAACTACGCTACCCAAACGATTAATAAGTTGACAATAAGCCTTTTCTCTGCTCATTCCTAAATAGCGTTTGTGCAAAATTCGCCACCGATATTCTATTGCTTGTTTAGCAATTTCTAATTCTTTGGGGCTAAGTAAATTAAACCGCTGCAAATCTATTCCTAACAGCCAGGAAATAATACTTTCTCTATTAGCCTGACTTTGTTCTGGACAGTCTGTAGCCAGTCGTTGTTGCCAATATTGAGCTATATTTGCCCCATTTTGTGTCATAGCAATATTGCTCTCCTCGAAATTAGATTTGGCGATTTAGTGGCAATTAATAACTCCTAATTTATTATGTATCAGATTTCTAAGGTGATTGACCGCAGATAAACGCAGATAAGAATAGATGATTTAATAGACATTGTCGGTAAAGGATGTAGAGAGGTTCTTCTGTTAGGGATTTTCGGCTCTACAATCTTTACCGCTGGATGTTTATTAGAGGATGTTTTAAAAGCGAATATAATTCGCTACTACCCAAGCCAAGTTCACTTGGGCAGACTAATGAAAAATCAAGAATTTCCCACCTGCGTAGGCAATTTTTATCTGTGTAGCCATGATTGACTATAGCCAATTTCAGTATTAATTCAGACTACTGCATTCATCCTCTTACCCCTTACTCATTCATAGAGTATTAAATTAACCTCTGTTAGAGCCAGCAATAATGGGATTTTCTACGGAGTCTCTATACTGTTGTACTTCTGCTGTATAAGCGATTGGTAATACAGCCTCTACGTTTTCATGGGGACGGGGAATAATCACCCAAGATTCCAAAGTACCACCATAAACTTTTTCTACAGCATCTACACCGGCAGCCATAGCGGCTTTCACTTCAGAAACATCACCACGAATGTTAACTGTAAACCGGGCGCTACCAACTCTGATATAACCAACTAGGGTAACTCGTCCTGCTTTTACCATTGCGTCTGCTGCTGCGAGGACAGCGGGAAAACCCTTAGTTTCTAATGATCCAACGGCCTGTAATGACATTTCTCATCTCCTGTTTTGAATATAAAGTTATAGATGGCTACAAATTACTTGTATGAAGGAAGACTTCAATTTTTGATAGCGCATTTACTTAGAAAATACGGAAAGGTTCGGATTTCGATGTGAAGTGAATGGGTAAGACCGTTTCTACGTTTTCCGGGGGGTTGGGAATAATGTAGTGGGTAATAACCTGACCACCATAGATTTCTTCACCCGCAGTAATACCTGCGGCCACGGCTGTTTCGACTTCGGCAACGTGTCCCCTGACAGCAACTATCAAGCGACCACCTTCGGCGATACCATAGTACACAATGGTGACACCCGCTGCTTTAACCATGGCATCTGCTGATGCTAAAACCGAGGGAAAACCTAATGTTTCAATTACGCCAACTGCCATTGGCATGGGCTGAATCTCCTACGTTAGGGATAATTGATTCTTATTTTACGAGGATTGTGTACCGATTTTTATTTTTGTGGAAATTTTCTTTTTTAATTAATTACTGGGTATTGCTGCAAGTGGTACGCGCTGATGTAAACTGGGTTTTATGTTTCCAAGTTTTCTCCCCCCCGCAGTTGGGCAACTCACACAAACTACATCTATCGCTTTGGCCCAAAATATCCAACGTCAGGCGATCGCTGTTCCCTGTATAAATGCAACTATTGATACTACTTATGTCCATCAAGGTCAGGGTGGTACACCGATTTTATTAATTCATGGTTTTGATAGTTCTGTCCTTGAATATCGGCAAATTTTGCCTTTACTAGCTGAAAATAATCAAGTTTGGGCAGTGGATTTGTTAGGGTTTGGCTTTACGGATAGATTACCGGTAATTACTTATAGTCCTGAATCAATTAAAACTCATCTTTTCTCCTTCTGGCAAACTTTAATTAATCGGCCTGTGATTTTGGTGGGTGCTTCTATGGGTGGTGCGACGGCTATAGATTTTACCCTCACTTATCCAGAAGCAGTAAAACAACTGGTATTAATTGATAGTGCTGGTTTGAAAGCTAATTCCCCATTAAGTAAGTATATATTTCCTCCTTTGGATTATTGGGCTACGGAATTTTTACGAAATCCGAAGGTACGCGATCGCATTTGTAGAACTGCTTATAAAAATCCTAGTCTAATCTCTGCGGATACTTTATGTTGTGGAGCTTTACATCTACAAATGCCGAATTGGACTCAGGCTTTAATTGCTTTTACGAAAAGTGGCGGTTATGGTGCTTTTAAATTTCCACAACTGGCCAAAATTGCACAACCAACCTTAATTTTATGGGGTGATAGTGATAAAATTTTAGGAACTGGGGACGCTAATAAATTCACTAAAGCCATTCCTCAAAGTCAGCTAATTTGGATTAAAAATTGTGGTCATATTCCCCATTTAGAACAACCAGAAATTGTCAGCCAACTTATGTTAGAATTTCGGAAATAATCTGATTAACAAGATCCCAGATTTCTTCAAGAAGTCCGGGATATGACTCCTAATTTTAATCATATAACCAGGTATTTTTAGAAAAATCCTCACTATCTTGATTTGGTTTTTCTTGAAGTCTTTCTATGGATCTATGGGATTTTTTGTATTGAATGGATTTAGAAATTTGACTAGTTTGTTGACTAGGTTGTTTAAAAACTTTGATTTCTTCTAACAACTGAGAATTAGAATCTGCTAATTGTAATGCTGTTTGTTTCGTTTCATAAAGTTCTTCTGTTAAGCGTTCTGTTAATTCTTTCTTTTCAGAAATTACCATTTGTAAAGCACTAATTTTCTCAATGAGAGTAGATTCTTTTTGTTTTAATATATCCACGGTTTTTTGCAATTCTTTTATAATTGCTTCCAGTTCCGACTGAGTTTTAATTGTGGTAATGGGAGTTTCAGGGGTTTGTATTTGTGGTTCTAATACTGGTTCAGCAATAATTTCAATTATTGGTTCACCTTGAAGGGGTATAAATTTCTTGCTTTCTTCCTGTGTTAAATTAGAGATATTTTTTTTAGCCATGAGATTATGAACTCCAATTATATTGTTATTATTCAAGTATAAACCTGGAAGTGACAAAAAACATAGATACCCAACTTCTTCCATAAATACGATATGAATTGATCTGGATTTATCTGACACAGAGTCGTTCCAGCTTAAAATCTTGATGACTGTGAGTATCAGCAACGTTAAATATCAAACTGTCTTCACTTCCAAGTTTTCTGAAGTGATTTCTAAAGTTGATAAAACTTCTTCCTCAAATAATTCTAAATCAAACCAAAAAGTAGTACCAATACCCACCTCGCTGACTAAATTAACCTGACTGTGATGTCTGTCAATAATATTTCTGACAATTGATAAACCTAAACCTGTTCCTTCCAGGGTATGAACCCTATTTTCCACGCGAAAGAAGCGGTCAAAAATCGCTTGTTGATCTTCTGGTGCTATCCCAATTCCTGTATCACCGATTTCAATTCTCACTTTACCAGGTTGATGATGAGAATTAGAATTATCATCTAGTTGATAAGCTCTGATAACTACCTTACCACCTGCGGGAGTAAATTTGAGAGCATTACCAATTAAATTACCAAAAACTTGCAATAATAAATCGTAATTTCCTAAAACTAAAGGTAAATTAGGAGTTAATTCCTGGAATAATTCCACACCTTTATCTTTAGCATTAAGTTGATAGGTACGCAATGTTTGTTCTAGTGCTTGTGGTAAATCTACCTTATCAAAATTATAAGTCCGTCCAGATTCAAGTTTTGATAAATCCAAAACGTCATTAACCAAACGGGTAAGTCTGTCAGTTTCATTATTAACTGTTTGCAAAAATTCCTGTCGTTCTTCAATTCCTAAATCTTCACCATAATCATGTAAGGTTTCAATATAGGTTTTGATATTAAATAATGGTGTTCGTAATTCGTGGGAAATATTGCTAATAAATTGGCTTTTGGCTTCATTTAATTCTACTTCACGGGTAATATCCTGGACAGTAATAGCGATACCTTTAATACTTTCCCGTTGTAGGTTCAAAACAGTTGTTAAAAGAATGCGAACTGTGCGTTGAGTTGGTTGGTTAAGTGGGATACGAAATTCAGCACTTTCACATTCACCAGCGGCCATTTCATATAAAGTCCGGGATATTTCCATTTGCACACTTTGGGGTAAATGGCGTAAAATATTATTACCAACAACATCCATATTTTCCCAATTAAAAATGCGTCTGGCTGTGGGATTAACTAATATCACCTGCATATTATTATCAATCAACACTGCACCATCAGCAATGGTAGAAACTAAGGTTTCTAACTTAGCTTTTTCTGCGGTTAATTCTTCAATATTTTGTTCTTCATAGCGTTCTAAACGTTCGGCCATTTCATTAAAACTAAGAATTAGTTCACCTAATTCACCTCCTAATGGTATATTTATACGTTGTTTAAAATTACCAGCAGCAATTTGTTTGACACCTACGAGTAATTCCTTGATAGGTTTAGTAATAGTTAAAGCATTAATTACCCCCGCTAAAATTACCATTACCCAAATCGTGATAAAAACCGCCAGGGTAACATCACGGGTGAAATTAGTGGATATGACGGCTGTTTGGTTGGGATTAATACCCACTGCTAATACACCTAAGTATTTTTTATTGACTATCAAGGGAACAAATACATCTGTAACTATCCCGTCAGGAGTATTATGTTGTCTAACCAGAGGCTGATATTCATCACCAGGATAATCTTCTGGTAATTGTATCCGGCGCTTAATACTCAGGGAATCTTCTACCTCTGGCTCCCAAAAAGGAATACCAAAGAAGATTTCTCCAGTTTCGTCAGCGTAAAGCAGATAGCGGACGCTGGTGGTGGTGCTATAAAAGCGTTGAGAAAATTGGGCTACCTCAGTCAAGTTATGATCAGCAATTAGGGGGGCGACATTAGCTGCTAACAATAACCCTAAATCACGGCCAAAGCGGGTATCATTAAAACGTGCATCTTGTTGAATTGTGTTCACAGCCCAGAAAGTTAAACCACTCATGACCAGGGAAACCGTTAAGGTAGCGACGGCCAGAAGTTTAGTCTGAAGGGTGAACTCTGACCACCAATTAGCGATCGCTTTTGATACACCTGAAGCAAATTCATCTCGGAAATTTCTGAAAAGAGCCAGCATTTTAAAATTCACTTGTTAGTAGTTCCTTGTTTTCTATCCCAAAAACTCAAAATCAAGGGTTAATTTCCTGAAATTTCTAGGAATTGAGGCTGGGGACAGAATAATACTTTTTCCTTTACCTCTTCTTTCTTTATTTAACTATGTTTTTAGCCTGATCATGAAAACTTTGATCTTTAGCTTCATTAAATACCTAAATCCCCGATTTCTATCAAAGGTCAGGGATCTAATCTATATCACTTTTTCACTTCTTTACTAAAATATAAGCATTTGTATATTCAGGTAATTTATGAATGTACTGCTGAAAATCTTTTTCACTCGCAAAAGTTCCCGCTAAAAAATCAAGTTGATAAAGGTTGGGTAAAAATGCTCCACCTGTATCCGCAATTACGCCCATTTTTAACCGTTTTTTCCCATTCTGATTATCTTCAATCACAATTATTCTCCCTAAACCAATATTCAGCACATCTCCAGCAAATGTTACTCCTGGTTTAATGGATATTTTGGCATCTATTTTATATCCATAGCCTTTAATTGCATCAACTTCTTTAAAATACCAGTACCGCTTTTGTGAAGTTGCTTTTACTCCCCGAATATAAGACATTCCATTATTCTTATCTACATTTAAAAATTCTTTAGTTCCATCAGTAAAATTAACTAATACTGTTCCCTGCATTAGTGCTGCTTCTAAACCGTTTCTGGTTAAATAAGCAATAGGTTTAACTTTACCAAATTCTTTACCTCCTGGTTCATAAATACCTGATAAAACATCTTGTTTTGTATATTTGGTGTAAAATTTATCCTGGCTTAATTCTTCTTTCAAAGCATAAATTGGTGTATTATATTTAGAGGTTTTTTCTCGAGAACCAGGATGGATAAAAGCCGCATATTTTGTGATTCTCAATTGTTTCTGTTGAGGATTTTCTGGGTTATGTGCTGACCATTTAATCACGCGAAAATTGGTGTTAATAAAACTTGGATCTTGTAACCTAGTTGTTCGTTTGTTAGCAATATCTTCTTCTAAAACTGTGATCATGAAATCTAATGTTTTCAGAATATCTTTAACTGTAACTCCCTGAGTTATTAATATTCCCGTTCTTTGAAGATCTGGATCTTCTGAAGCATATTTTTGAAAATATTCTCTGGTATTTGTGAGTACGGATAATAAATCAGTCTGATTAAAATTTATTTGATTATTTGGTAGTTTTCCTGTTGTTAATACCTGATGAGAATTGATACTATATTGATATTGTTTCCATTCATTGATCACTGAATACAATATAGATTTATGAGATGGTTTTTGAGTCAATAAATTATTAGATAATCCTACAATTGGATAATCTACTATTGGGGACAATGATAAATTTTCTGTAGTCTGTTGTTTTTGAATTGGCTGTTTATTCATGAAACCAACTACCAATAAACTGGTAATAAATGCTGTAATTTTGAATTTTTGATTGAATAAGATCCGCATAATTTATCAAGATAAACAATGATTACCCTCTATTCTAACATTATTCACTGTTATGGGTTAAGTATTCTCAACCGTCGTAATAATCTCATCAGTGGTGGTTCGGGTTTGAGTTTAAAGGCCAGAATTTGAGTCTGTTGTAACCTTCTAAAGTTATTATCGCTGATCAGAATTAGGGATTGTTCTCCGCTGGGTAATTTTGCTCCCAAGGTTAATCCTTCAATATTATCTAATGATACATCCAAGTTCCGTAGATCTAATAATAGTTTTTTCTCTACTGGTTTAATTTCAGAGGTGTCAACTTTTGCAATGCTGTCGAAATTACGAATATCCGTAGCGTTGTTTAAGGAAATCTGAAATAGAAAAATTGTAAATCCGAAACCTGTAAAACTTCTTTCTATACTGATAAAATGACCTTGATTATCAAGTGCTAATAAATCTGATAAACCACTAGCAAATTTACCAGTAGGATTAAAGAAAGGTTTGACGGGTTGCGTCTGGTAGAGAAATTCCCGTTCTGGCTGCTTGGTTAAGAGGTTATATTCTAAAATCCGACAAGAAGTACCAATACCGCTTTTAGCTTCCTTACCATCTTGAATTAAAGCGTTTTCAGTGGCTGTAAACAGAAATTTTTCATCAGGTGTTATGGTAAGACTTTCAAAACCTAAGTTACTGCGGATACCTTTTTTCTTTTGTCTATCTGGTAAAAATTTATCCGGTATGGGTAGGGTACTAATTGTTTGTCCAGAAGCCAGGGAAAATTCATCAATAAAGGGATTTACTTGATTGTATATATCAGCTTCAGATGAGACAAATATAGTATCTTTACTGGTGAATGCAATTCCTTCTGTATCACTGGTATTCAGTGAGAATCTTTGATTATTTGTATCTAATAAGTTTGTTACATTTACGGGAGTAACGCCATTATCCGTTAATTTACCTTGGCTGAGGTCAATTTTAAATGTATAAAAACGAGGAGGTGCTTTTCTCCCTGTATCATCGGAAATAACATAGTATAAATTATTTTTAGCATCGTAAGTAATTCCCGATAGACCACCAACTTCAGTTTTTTGGAAAGATAAGCCTGTGGGTAGGGTGGCTTCGCCAATAAATTCTACACTACTGATGATTAAAGAGGGAGAGGGTAAATGACTAAAGAAAGAACCGATAAGAATAATCACAAAGAAAAGTTTCTGGGGCTTGGGGAGACGTATCATAAACATAAAATAATAGAGGTAAGATTTTTTACAGGGTGATTACCACATTACCACACTCACCTGGAAAAAAAACTAACTAGCCAATCTTTAACTGTACGGGTGGCGCGACAGTCATCTTCATTGTACTCTTGAATAATTGATAATAATGCGCGATCGCCTGTTTCTAACCACTGATCATACCAATAAATACATTTAGCCCCATTAGCTTCCTGTTCACGCCATTCAAAACCTAGCCAACGAGCGATACTTTTTAATGCGTAACTATCTATTGGTAAGGCTACGCTTTGAGTTAATTGTTCATATACATCAATAAACCGATTGAGGACGGGACGGATTTCGCTATAGGGTGTATGGTAAAGTTTCCCAAGACGTTGAACCGTATCCACTTCATAAGCACAAAAATGATAAATAGGTGCTTGCGGGTATTGACTGACTAAAGCTAAAAATTGCTGCCAAATTAATTGTTCTTGATCTGGTGTTTCAGCCAAAAAGGAGTAAAATTGTTCAGTATTGGCAATTCTATCCACAACTAAAACACCTAAAAGATAATTTAAATTTAAGTCTGGCTGGGCTTCAATATCAAAATAAAGTTCAATGGGGGCTACAAAAGTCAGATATTCTGGAGAACAAGGATCAGGAAGGGTTAAAGGTTGTTTAGTTAACACAGATTGGGCTTGAATAACTAATTTACCAGCTATATTACTATCAAACCCTGTTAGGTTTTCTAAGGTGCTGGGTTGGGTACAAGCAAGTGCTTCTAAGCTGGTAATATCCAGATTTTGCAGTTGTGTGTAGCGAATAGGTGTTACACCTGGCAATAAAGAAAGGTGTTGTTGAGCTTGAGCGATTCCATAACAGTGATTATACCAATGACAAAGGTTACATTTTTGCCGGGAAATAAAAACTTCCGGCGGATTTACTGAATCAATTACTTGAGTGTATTCATCGAGAATATCCAGCATTTGTGGTATCCATTTATCTAAATCCACCAAATGTGTTTTGTCTTTATTTCGCAATATCAGCCCTGCTTTTTCCAAAATTATATCCTGAACCGTGGCTAAAACTTGGGCATGAAAAGCAATCACTACTTGATATTCCTGTTTAGGACGTTTACCCAATTCAATATTCACCGGCACATAGTTCCAGTTTCCAAAGCGCGACTTTCCCGGCTGTTTGACAAGTAAATCCGGGCGACTAAGTAAGCTATATTTTTCCTTATAAGTAGTTAATAGTACACCATGATGAATATAACTTACACCTCGCTGCATTAATTCTATAGTAGCTGCTGCTCCTGCTTGCCAATTTCCTGAAGGATAATCAGGCTCATAGTAACTTAATTTTGTGACTATTCGCTGATGATTCAGGTTTTTGTCTTGTTGTAACTTTAATACCAACTCATTGCGAATATCTCGCTGATGATAATCACCGTGAGTGTCTAAAAAAGAACGTCGCTGACAGCGTTGAAATTGTAGTAAAAGTTGAGCATTAATTAACATCCTTTTAAATTAACAATAATTTAGAGGATATGGAAGTACCTGTAACCGCAAAATTAATTATATTTTTCATAATTCAAGGGAGTGGCTAACGGATAAACTGGAGAATTGATCAATATGTAACAATATGTAAATTTATGATCTATCCTCTGATAAATTATGGTATCATGAAAAATCTATGCGGGTGTAATTCAGTGGTAGAATGTCATCTTCCCATGGTGAACGTCGTGGGTTCGAGTCCCATCGCCCGCTTTTAATAATTACAGAGGATTTGATCAGATGGCGTTGCTGATTTGAGGTATGAAAATGATTTTTGATGATTTCAAAACCCTTGTAGAGACTTTCCTCCTGTAGGGATTCTCGGCTCTACACCTAAATTCATACCTGGTTTCAGCAACGCCCTTATAGTGTTAAAACATCCTCTTATAGCCATTCCCATTCAAGTGAGGTATAAGTAGTAATAATTGAACGCAGATGGACGCAAATAAACGCAGATAATTTTGTACTTCATTAGACTGGGAAACGCTATATTTCTCTGATTTCATTGTTGCTATTTTTCTATATTTTCGATTATAAGATGTAATACCAAGCTTAAAAGCTGACTGAATAGGCTTTGCATGATTTATTAGTATTTATTTACTACTGAAGAGTTAGAATTTAGTATTACCAATTAGTGGCAGCAAGTGGGTAGAATATGATAACAGTATTATAAGGTAGGTATAGCCAGCACGTGAAGATATTTGTATATCACACCCCCGAATTGACCCCCATTGATACAGTACCAGAATGCGCGATCGCTGTTGACGTTCTGCGGGCAACTAGTACAATGGCCACAGTTTTAGCCGCTGGAGGTGAAGCTGTGCAGGTTTTCAGCGACTTAAATCAACTTATGACGGTGAGTGAAGCATGGCCTCCAGAAAAACGATTAAGAGCCGGAGAACGGGGTGGTGCTAAAGTGGCTGGTTTTGACTTAGGTAACTCACCCTTGGATTGTACAGCAGATTTAGTCGCAGGACGACGGTTATTTATTAGTACCACCAATGGTACAAGGGCTTTACAAAGAATAGAAAAAGCTCCCATTGTTCTTGCAGCAGCTTTGATTAATCGGGCGGCGGTGGTGAAGTTTCTCTTAGAAAAGCAACCGGAAACAGTGTGGATTGTTGGTTCTGGTTGGGAGGGTAGTTACTCTTTAGAGGATACAGTATGTGCTGGTGCGATCGCTCATAGTATTTGGCAAAAAACTAATTCTTCTCTGGAGGAAATCAGTGGTAATGATGAATTGATTAGTGCAATCTCTCTTTATTCTCAATGGCAAAATGACTTATTAGGACTACTAAATCAAGCTAGTCATGGTCAACGATTATTGCGTTTACAATGTTTAGAAGACATGAAATATTGTTCTCAAACTGACATTTTAGATGTTTTGCCAATTCAGCAAGAACCAGGTGTTTTAAAAAGTTGGAATAAGTAACCCAAAAATTCTTCTTTCTAGAGGATTAATTGATCTGAATTGGGATTGACAAGATTTGAGAATGTCCCGGATTTGATTTAATTATCTATATTTTTTCATGCTGATCATCCTGAAATCCTGCATATCCTGATTCAGACATTTTTATCTATGATATTACTGAATAGTTGACAGCGGTACACCCAACCAACCGACAAAGTTCTCCATTTCCCTAGAAGAGGGATTTTCCACAGATTTAAGTTGATATTTACCGGGAATTGCTGCTGCTAGGGTGATAGAATAAGTTCGCAATTCATCTTGATGGAAAACAGTAACTTGGATCAAATCATTGGCTTGATAATCCTTCAATCTTTCATTTAACTGATTTCCTACCTTAATTCCATCAATAGCTAATAATTCATCTCCGGCATCAATTCCTGCTTTTTGTGCCGGTGAATCTGCTTCTACAAATTTAATTATTTCTCGACCATTTTCGCTATTTATCCTCACACCTAAATAAGGTTCTTCGTTCTTTTCTTCTACTAATTGTAAACCAAAATGTGGCAAATATTGATTAAATGGTAAATCTTCGAGTCCATGAAGATAACGTTTAAAGAAATCTCCTAAATCCATACCTGCTACAGATTCAATTACCTCCTCTAATTGTTCAGGAGTATAACCAATTTCTGCCTTGCCAAATTGCTGCCACATTTGCCGCATGACATCATCTAAAGAACGTTTATTTCCATGATGAACGCGAATTAATAAATCTAACAAAAGTGATACCATTTCCCCTTTTAAATAATAGGAGATTTGGGAATTACCACTATTAGCATCTGGACGATAAAGTTTAATCCAAGCGTCAAAACTTGACTCAGATAAAGGTTGTACTTTGCGTCCGGGAGTCATCAAATATCTGGTAATTTCCTTACTCAAATAATTCAAATATGCCTGGGTATTATAAATACCTGCCCGTAAAGGAATGATTAAATCATAATAACTGGTTGTTCCCTCACAAAACCATAAAGATGGTGTATAGTTTTCCTGATCATAGGCGATTATTTCTAAACCTTGGGGACGAATTCTTTTCACATTCCATAAATGAAAAAATTCATGGGCAACTAATTGTAAAAACGGCTCATATTTATCTGGGGTCTGAAATCCAAATCTTTGATAAATTAAAGAACAAGAGTTTTTATGTTCTAAACCACCAAAAGCTTGTTGAAATAAATGCAGTAAAAACACATATCTATCATAAGGTAAACCATCAAACATTTGTGCTTCTACTTCAATGATTTTTTGGAAATCATTAATCATTTTTTGTGGTTGAAAATTACCTTTTCCCCAAATTGCTAACTCATGGGGTTTATTCAAAACCTCAAATTTATGTAATTGATGACAACCAATTTCAAAAGGACTATCAACTAAAGTATCAAAATCTGCGGCTAAAAAAGTATTTTTTGTCTCCGAAACGGTTGGTAAAGCAGTGGTTATTTGCCATTGGGGGTGAGGAGGAATCACAGTTATTTTTAAGGGTAAATTCTGCCAATTAGGGATTCTAAAAAACAGTGCTGCACCATTAAAATAACCGTGAGTGGCATCTAAATGATTTGTTCTTACTGATAGTTCATTAGCAAAAATACGATAAGATATAGTTACCTGGGAAATATCACCTTTTTCTACTTGCCAATGATTTTTACTAACTTTTCGCCAGGGTAAATGTTCAGTATTCGCAAAAGCGGTAAAGTCTTGTAAATTTCTGGCATATTCGCGCACTAAATATGATCCAGGTGTCCACACTGGCATTTTTAAATCAAGAATTTCTGAAGGATAATTAATAATGTCTAATGTCACTTCAAACAGATGGATTTCTGGTTGAGACATTGCCACTAAATAATGAATTTGGGGAGATATTTCTGCAATTTGAGTATTTAAATGTGGTGCGGTTGATTTAGTCATCTTGTTTCAGGTAAAATTGTTAATATACACCAAAAGATTTTCGACTCTGTTTCCTATTCTCTATTTGTTGGTGGGAGTAATTCATGAATTACCCGACTGTTTTCTATAAGTCCTGTAATTCATGATCACACATCTAAATTACAGAAAATGAATATTATTTCCCTTGACGAGGTTTGAGAGAAAATAACATCTCCATTTCAGTCTTTGATTTACTAGGGCTATTCACAGTCACCCCAACGCCACGCATAGAAGTTAAGATCGCAGTAGTATCTGAAGTTAGGGGTTGACTTTGGGGGGCTAAACGCTTAATTATATCCGTGGTTTTGTCCATATCTAAATAGAAATAACCACCATTGGGTTTTTGCAAAGAACCTGTAACCTTTTTAAAGGTATCAGTCTGATCAAGTGCTGTACCTTGACGATTTGCTAGGGTTTCTGCAATCGGTCCGCCAAGGGCTAGAAATACAGTATCATTATCTAACCAACCATGGGAGACAAGAGCGCCTTGTTGGGGAATTTGCCATTCTGTAATGTTCTTACCACCAATATTTTTTTGGGCAATATTGAAAGATTGTTGTTTAGCAAGATTATCAAGTTTAGTGAAGGTAGCTTCAGCAGTTTTGCGATCGCTTGTATCTAAAACTAATGCACCCCCAAAACCGACATTAGCTAATAAACCTTGATTAGATTTTACAGCACCTAAGCCAAATTCTCCATTCATCCACCCAAAAATATCTTTATCTAAATCAATTTGTGTGGTTTTCAGTTGTGTCCGAGCTTGCTGAATTACTTGATTTAATTCAGGATAATCTTGAGATTGTTGCACAAAAGTTTGCCAACTTTTACTAATACCTTTTCCACTAACTAAAGCAAAGGTTTCACTGGGAAATTGTTCTACAATTTTTGTCGAAGTAGTTTGATATTCAAATTTATTCATTTGAGAATCTAAATTCACAGTTGTTTTTAATCTCAGTCCCGCATCATCTACTCCCATACCTGCTACTAATGATTTTACTTGCTTAATTTGTGCTAGAGCCTGGGGAGGTAATTGTTGAGACTGGGAATTTAATTTTTGTATCATGTTGGCATAATCGGGGACATAAATTTGAGCCAGACTATTTTTAACATCCACACCTTTACTGAGAAGATCGGATGCACCTTCTTTGTTTGCAAAGGAAGGTTCACCTTTATAGGTATCAATAGCTTTTTCTACAGTTTGTTTATTTGCTGTTAACAGCAAGTGGTCATTATTCAAAACGGTTGTATATTGTGGTTGACCTTGACCTTTGGTTTCGATAATTTTTTCACCTTTATAGTCTGATTCCTTAGCTGTGATGTTTTGTGCTACTTTTAACTTATTAGCAAATTTTAGCGCAGCTATTTTGTCCTTGATACCTACTACTAATAAAATATTTGGTGCAGAGGGTGAGCCTAAGTAGTTTGTTGTTTTTTGGGGGGGTGGTGTCTTTTTTTCATCTGGTGGTAGTACTGCAATCATTACACCACCAACCCAAGGTTTGATATCTGCTTCGTAGGAGATATTACTATCATTCAATATTTGTTGGTTAAAACCCTGTAACCCTTTTGTTACTAACTTCTGTGCTTCAGGTGTACCAAATTGGTCCAACTTGTGCCACGATTCAGGATTAGTGTCAATATAAGTTGCCATTAACGCGGTTTGGGGTACTAATTTAGCATTACCTAAAGGGCTAGAGCTATCTGTATTACCCTTTAGATATATATAAGCTGCTATACCACCTGCTAAGATGACAGCAGTACCAATTACAGGAATTAAAAACGATGATTTCTTGTCAGACATTAGTGAACTATCCTAATTTTATTGAAATTTGTGACAGATGATAGGAAATACTAATCATCCACAACAGATGGAAAACAAGTAGATTTTGGGATTTTCCTCAGTTTACTTAATGCCAGCAGATATGGTATATTGAGTATAAAAGAGTTAAATACACCCCGATCATAAACACAGTTTACAATCAAGTGGTAGAAAAACTTTAACTCATGGGTTTTCCAGCTTTAACCATTTTTTATGACTAAATTTCCGTTAATTTAACCGTATTTACCGATAAAATCGGGAATTTATGCTCACCAATAAATTGGAATTAGCTTTAAATAATACTCCTCTATGGTTAGAATTGAATCCGCAAATGATATCTTATTGCTTTAGAAACAACTCACATTCCTCTAGACGGTTCAGGACTATAAGGCTAGTAATAATCAATGTCGCAGTTTCATTTTGATATCGAAAAAACCGGACATAAACGGTTTGAGTTACCAGGAGCAAAACCACACTATAACCCTGACCGACCCGGACAGGTAGAACATATTTTTTTGGATCTGAGTTTGGATATCCCCAACCAAAGATGCTATGGAACTTGTAGTATTCGCTTATTACCGATTCGTAATGGTATTGATAGGTTAACTTTAGATGCTGTCAATCTCCAGATTAAATCGGTACAAGTGGATGAAGTTGAGCAAAATTTTGAATATGATGGGGAAAAACTCTGTATTTACCTATCACAACCCACGAAGATCGGTTCTCGTCTGATAATTGCGATTAATTACTGTGCTGAAAAACCCCAGCGGGGAATTTACTTTATTCAACCAGACAAACACTACCCCGACAAACCCACCCAAGTCTGGACTCAAGGAGAAGACGAAGACTCTCGCTACTGGTTTCCTTGTTTCGACTACCCAGGACAGTTATCAACTTCGGAAATTCGCGTTTGTGTTCCTAAACCCTTGGTTGCTATCTCCAACGGGGAACTAATTGACACAGTAGAAGAAGGAAAATATAACAGCTACCATTGGTCACAACAACAAGTTCATCCTACTTACTTAATGACTTTGGCCGTTGGTGACTTTGCGGAAATTCGGGATGAGTGGCATCATAAACCAGTTACCTATTACGTCGAAAAGGGACGAGTTGCAGACGCTCGACGCAGCATGGGTAAAACTCCCCAAATGATTGAGTTTTTAAGCGAAAAGTATGGTTATCCTTACCCTTTCCCCAAATATGCTCAAGTTTGTGTAGATGACTTTATTTTTGGAGGAATGGAAAATACTTCCACCACTCTATTAACTGACAGATGCTTACTAGACGAACGAGCCATATTAGACAACCGTAATACTGAAAGTTTAGTCGTCCACGAACTCGCACACCAATGGTTTGGAGATTTGGTAGTCATTAAACATTGGTCCCACGCTTGGATTAAGGAAGGTATGGCTTCTTATTCTGAGGTAATGTGGACAGAACAGGAATATGGTCCCCAAGAAGCCGCATATTACCGTTTATCGGAAGCGCGAAGTTATTTTAATGAAGATAGCAGTCGCTACCGTAGACCAATGGTAACTCATGTTTACCGAGAAGCGATCGAACTTTATGACCGCCATATTTATGAAAAAGGATCTTGTGTTTATCACATGATGCGGGCAGAATTGGGAGATGAGCTATTTTGGCCAGCTATCCAAACTTTTGTCCAGGACAATGCTCACCGCACGGTGGAAACTATAGATTTATTAAGAGCCATTGAAAAAGCCACTGGACGGAATTTGGCTTTCCTTTTTGATCAATATGTCTTTCGCGGTGGTCATCCTGACTTTAAACTAGCTTATTCTTGGGATAGTGATGCAAATTTGGCGAAGGTGACAGTCACCCAAACCCAAGCTAAAGCCGAAAGTAAGGATTTATTTAATCTCAAAATTCCCATTGGTTTTGGATACAAGGAAAATCCACAGCTAACAACTTTTACCGTGCGGGTACATGACAAAGAACAAAGTTTTTACTTTCCTTTAACAGAAAAACCCGATTTTATTAGTTTTGATGTGGGGAATAATTACTTAAAAACCGTTACTTTAGAATACCCAATTTCTGAATTGAAAGCCCAGTTAGAATTTGATCCCCACCCCATTTCTCGCATTTATGCAGCAGAAGCTTTAGCGAAAAAAGGCGGGTTGGAAGCAACTCAAGCTCTATCCTCTGCTTTGAAAAATGATCCATTCTGGGGTGTGCGTGTTGAAGCTGCTAAACAATTAGCAGAAATTCAATTAGATCAAGCCTTTGATGGTTTGGTAGTTGGGTTAAATGATCCTAGTCCTTTTGTGCGTCGAGCCGTGATTAGTGCTTTATCACAAATTAAAACTCATAATAGCTATAAGGCTGTAAAGGGTTTTGTCCAGGATGGGGATGAAAGCTATTATGTAGAAGCTGCCGCTTGTAGAACTGTTGGGGCTATAGCAGCAGCGCATTTAGAAGATAAACCCCATGAAGATAAAGTAATTAAACTGCTAAAATCTGTATTAGAGGAAAGATCAGGTTGGAATGAAGTAGTTCGTAGTGGAGCTATAGCTGGTTTAGCTGAATTTAAAGCCTCGGAAGCAGCTTTAAATTTAATACTGGAATACACAAAAATAGGTGTACCACAACCCTTACGGCTGTCCGCAATTCGCGCTGTCGGGAAAATTTCCACTGGCCAAACTCCTGCTAACATAGAAAGGATTTTAGATCGATTATCGGAAATTGCCAGGGAAACATTCTTTTTAACTCAGGTAGCAGTTTTGACAGCCTTGGGACAAATGGAAACCCCAAAAGCGATCGCCATTTTGCAATCTTTAGCGAATCAAACCGCAGATGGGCGCGTCCGTCGCTACGCTGAAGAAGAAATAGCCAAAGTGCAAAAGAATATTGGCACAGACAAAACCCTGAAGCAATTACGTGAGGAACTAGATCAAATCAAACAGCAAAATCAGGAATTGAAAAGCCGTTTGGAAAATCTAGAAGCCAAATCAAAGTAAATAAGCTGTTACCCAGCTAAATTCTACAATCCTGACGTGGCTAAATCTTGTGGTGCGGGCATCCTGCCCGCTATAATTATCGTTAGGTAGTTATTACTTTAAGTGGTGTAACTTTCTTTTTCTCAATCAGGATCACGAAAATGGCAAGGAATCAACTAAAATTAAACTTGACTCCTTGAGATTCCTAAATATATTACTTTATCTATGAATCAATCTAACTTTCAACGTGCCAATACTCTAAAATCTGCTTATAATGCTTGCACTTTAGAACCACTAGAACCTGCGGAAATTTCAAAATACTATGTTGATTTATCAGCAGTACGTAAATCTTCAGCCGTTGAGGGTGTAAGCACAATTTTAGACTTTCAAGAATCTGGAGATTATACCACTATTTTATTTACTGGACATCGAGGTTCAGGCAAAAGTACAGAATTAAAAAAGATTCAAAGTCAATGGGAACAAAACTATCATGTAATTTATTTAGAAGTAAATGAAGAAACAGATATTAATGATGCTAACTATACAGATTTATATTTAATTGTCATTAAACAAGTTGAATTTACTTTGCGAAAATTAGGGTTAAAGTTTGATCAAAAATTATTAAATAGTTTTGAGAATTGGTTTAAGGAAATTACCGAAGAAAATGAAGAAAGTGTAGAAAAATCAGTCAGTGTAGAAGCAGAAGCCAGTTTAGAAGGTGGTACGCCATTTATTGCGAAATTAATGGTCAAGTTATTGGCACAAATCAAAGGTTCTAATAAACAAAAAACGACAATTCGCCAAACTTTAGAAAAAGATATTTCTCGACTCAAGGCAGATATCAACCTATTGTTAGATGACGCTTCTAATAAATTAAGAAAAAAATATCCAAACTATAAGGGATTATTAATTATTTTTGATAACTTAGATCGTGTTCCCCCGACGGTTGCAAACCATTTGTTTTTTGATTACGCAACCCAACTACAAGAACTGCATTGTACAATTATTTATACAGTTCCTATTTCTGTTTTGTGTTCGCCAAAAAATCCCCTAGCATTGTTTAATGGTAATCCTCACACTGTGTCAATGGTGAATATATACCAATTTGATCGGAATGTGCGTGATTTAAACTATAATCAAATTAGATTAGATGCCATAGCAAGTTTAATTGAAAAACGAGTAGATGTTGATGCTGTGTTTAATTCCCGTCAGGAATTGCTAGAATTAGCTAAAGCCAGTGGTGGTCATGTGCGTCAACTAATGCAAATGATGAGGTCAGCTTGTCTCACAGCAAGCACGAAGAAGCATCCTAAAATTTTAGCAGAAGATGTGATTTATGCTATAAAACAACAACAATTTAGTTTTGAAAGGTTTATTCCTGAAGAACATTATCAATTGTTAGCGCAAGTTTATCTGAATAAAGATGTCAGTAAAGATGATAATGGACAGTTAATGCTGTTTAATACTTCTGTTTTAGAATACAATGGCGATAACCGATGGAATTATCCTAACCCAGTGGTGATGCAAAATGAATTATTCCGAAAAGCACTGGCAGAAATTACAACATGATTTTAACGCCGAATTGGGGCAATTTATCGCTCTAAATCAAGATATTTTGGCGGAATTATTGACATTTATAGATTTTTCGGAAAAGTTTACTTTGGGATTTATTGAGATTAATTTCCCTCCTCATGGAGAGTTATTAATTGAGGCATTAAAAACAAATTCCCAATGTGAGGAAATTCAATTTGTAATTCTCAAATTTGCTGATCCTAATTTGCGCTTTTTACGTGATGCTATTATTCAGGAATTAGCAAAAATTGAGAAAGAAGCAAATAAAAAGTTAGTATTAATTATTCAAGGTTTAGAAAAATCTATTGGTGTGTTTGGTGAATATCCACCCCTTTTACAAGATTTGAATTTTGTCAGGGACGCTTATAAAAAAACCGTTCCTTATCCTATATTATTTATTTTACCAGATTACGCTATTAACCGTTTAGCTAAATTTGCCCCTGATTTTTGGGCTTGGCGTTCTGGTGTATTTAGATTTAAAACTTTAGAAAAAACTAGAGAAAATGCGATTACTCAAACTTTAGAATCTAATATAGAAATTGATAGAGTAGAACCACAGGAAAAGCAAGAAAGAATTGAGATTTTACAAAGTTTATTGATGGAATATAAGCCTACCTGTGAGCAAATAAATGATGGTAATTTACGCAGGTATAGCAATATTTTATTAGAATTGGGAACAGCTTATATTAGTCAACATCAACCGAAAACAGCGAGGGAATATTTAGCAGAAGCTTTACAAATTGCGGAAAAATTAGCAAAGGAGGCTTTGCAAAATGCGGAAAAATTAGCAGCTGTTAATTTTAAACGTCAGGTTTTAAATAAAATTGGTGATACTTATAGTGAGGAAAGGCAGTTTGAAAGAGCGATTGATTATTATCAACAGGGTTTAGATATTGCGCGGAAATTAAAGAACCGTAATGGTGAAAGTTATGCTTTGTTTAAATTAGGTAATGCTTATTTCGATTTACGGCAATTTTTAGAAGCTAGGAAATATTATCAACAGTGTTTAGCAATTGATCAAGAGTTAAATGATCATCGTAAACAAGCCGGAACTTACCACCAGTTGGGATATGTAGCCCAAGAAATGCGGG
>NZ_KE384604.1:12656-12890 GCF_000426905.1 Dolichospermum circinale AWQC131C | reverse complement strand
ACGGGACTTTTATCAACAAGCTTTAGCTATCTATATCGAATTTGGCGATCGCTATTCTCAAGCCTCAACCTACCACAATTTGGGAATATTAGCCCAACAAATGCGAGAATATGCCCAAGCACGGGACTTTTATCAACAAGCTTTAGCTATCTGTATCGAATTTGGCGATCGCTATTCTCAAGCTAGAACTTACCACCATTTGGGGATAGTAGCCCAAGAAATGGGGGAATATGA
>NZ_KE384604.1:12419-12646 GCF_000426905.1 Dolichospermum circinale AWQC131C | reverse complement strand
ACGGGACTTTTATCAACAAGCTTTAGCTATCTATATCGAATTTGGCGATCGCTATTCTCAAGCTAAAACCTACCACTGTTTAGGCACACTTGCAGAGGCACAGGAAGATTATACAGAAGCAAGGGTAAATTTACAAACAGCCTTAGAGATATATATTGAATATAAAGATGAATATTGGGGGAATCTAGCAATTTATTGATAGCATTGACAGTATCACTATTCATGGC
>NZ_KE384604.1:12015-12388 GCF_000426905.1 Dolichospermum circinale AWQC131C | reverse complement strand
AGGCATTTAACCCCTGTCACCATAAATACTTTCTCGGCTGATTGCTTCATCAGAAAGGTTTGGGAAATTCAGATTTTTGTGACTCTCTACCCATGCTTGAAATGCAGCTATCTTTTGTTCTGGAGTAGCAGTTTCATCAACCTGAGTTTCTTGTTGCGGTTTTACCAATTGCGTTAGTATTCTATCTAAATATGGTTTAATTTCTTCAGGATTACGGTTAGTTATATCAACCAAAATTTGAGTGATTGTTTCCAAATCCTGTTTATGTGATTCTTGTAAAAAATGCAAAACGTCTGTATTCATAACTTGAGTTATTTGTGAATATTTTTACCTAAATTCCTAAACTTCCAGGACGGGGAAATCCCGCCTCTAT
>NZ_KE384604.1:11003-11946 GCF_000426905.1 Dolichospermum circinale AWQC131C | reverse complement strand
GTTCAGTGTAATCGCAAAAGATATTGACCCCTATTTTCAGGATATATAAAACTATCACAGTGGGAATAGCTCTATTTTGTAATCTCTCCTTTTTTTCAATTTGGATCTTCTATAAAAATACCAAGCTGTTTTGCAGCATTAGCTAGTTTATCATCAGTGGTTGCTAATAACAGTCCTTCTCTAATTGCTAATTCTAAATAAGCAGCATCATAAGCAGCAAGATTGTATTGTCTGGCTAAATTTAATGTATCATTAACACTTTCCGTAATCGGTTTAGCATCAATTAAGATAGGTAGACTTTGCAGCAGTTTAATCACCTGATCAGTTTTTTCTCTAGTATTACGATTTCTCCTTTCTGCTACCCACAAAACATTACTAATTTCTAGCCAGAAAAATGCAGGTACTAGTGCCTGATTTTGTTGGATTATGATTTCATAAACTGCCTCAGCATAGATATTATTTTCATCTTCCAGACACCAATTAATAGCCACAGAACAATCTAAAACAAATAGCATTAAAATTATCTTCCTAATTCTCTAGCTTCCCTGATTGATAAATTACCTAATGAAATTCCCGGTTTTAATTCCTTGAGTTTCGCTTTGATTTCTAATAATTCTTGTTGATTATTTGTTGTCGAAGTTTCCATTAATTCAGTGATGTTTTTATCTATAGACTGAGAATGAATTTTAATTTGCTGCAACATTAAATCTGCTTTACGCTGAATTATTTCATCTGCAAATAATTTAACTTCTTCTGCTTTTGCTACTGTTAACTGTTCTAAAATAGACTTTACTTCTGCTTGTAAAGAATTACCATGTTTTTGAGCGCGAGATTTTAGCCACTCGATAATATTTGGATCTAAGTCATCTAAAATAATTGGATTCATAAGCATTGAGTTATCTGAGGGTACAAACCTTCCAGGACGGGGAAATCCCGCCTCTAC
>NZ_KE384604.1:0-10934 GCF_000426905.1 Dolichospermum circinale AWQC131C | reverse complement strand
GTTCAGTGTAATCGCAAAAGATATTGACCCCTATTTTCAGGATATATAAAACTATCACAGTGGCGATCGCCCCCTCAAGGGTACGCCGTTAGCTGAAGCTAAACCCACTCAGGAAACTATCACACCAGTGAGTAAAGGAGAACTGCTAGGATTTCTGGTATATTCTTTAATTTGACCACGAAACCCGTCATCACCACAAAGTTCATTTCCCAAGGCTTTGAGGGTGATTTGTAACAGTGACTTATCTCTCCCCATCATAGCTTGACCATTTTTTGCTGGCCATAAATCTTGAAAAGCCCTTTTCATGTCGCCATTGTGCCTTTCTAAATGATCCATTGCTTCGGGATCCAGGGGTATAATCGGGCATTAATTCCCCCATAGCTTGGATTTCACTATTAGTGATTTGCATAACTGATTCAGATTTTTTACTGAGTGGTGACAAAATTAACTACATTATAGAAAGGGTTTAGTCATTAAGAAATGATAAAATGCCACCAATATACACAAAAAGTTTGTACTTTTATAAAGTATAATTAAGAAAAATATCAATATATCTAGCTGAATAGGCTCAGTTAGTTAGCTACTGCTGCTAGATGCGGTTAAGGTTTTTTTCTCAAGAGAAAACTACTATGATCCTTTACCAACAACTAAGTTAGCACGGGATCATGGCGACGGTGTAAAATTCCCAGTTGGAGAGGCAAATAAAGGCGTGGGTCAGTATCAATCTACTGAATTAAAACAGTATAATCCAGAAGCGATCGCTCGTTACTTTCGTTACCGTCCCTGGCTGGTTTGGGGACGACTACTGAGCATCATCTGGTCTTTTGCAGGATTTGTATTTAGTCTCAAGTGGGACGAATGGCAAGAACAAGTCGAGGAAAATCAAGGACAAAGAGCTATTGAGTTAAGAAATTTACTCACCCGGTTAGGTCCGACATTTATTAAAGTTGGTCAAGCGCTCTCGACCCGTCCCGACCTAATCCGCAAAGACTTTTTAGCGGAACTAGTAAAGCTACAAGACCAGTTACCACCTTTTGATAATGGTCTAGCATATCAGATTATTGAAACAGAGTTAGATCGCTCCATTGGCGAGATTTTCCGGGATCTTTCCCCTCAGCCAGTAGCAGCGGCTAGTTTAGGTCAAGTCTACCATGGACACCTGGTCAGTGGTGAAGAAGTGGCTGTGAAGGTACAACGCCCCAATTTACGCCCCCTACTGACAAAAGACCTGTACCTGATGCGTTGGGTTGCTAGTTGGCTCGCGCCCTGGCTACCACTGAATCTCGGTCACGATTTAACTTTAATTGTAGACGAGTTTGGTACAAAGTTATTTGAGGAAATTGATTACATCAATGAAGGGCGCAATGCGGAAAAGTTTGCCCATAATTTCCGTAATGACCCGCAAGTAAAAGTTCCAGGTATTTATTGGAATTATACTAGTAATCATGTTTTAACTCTGGAATGGATTAACGGCTTTAAACTCACAGATACTCAAAATATCCAAGCCGTAGGTTTAGACCCAGAAGCAATTATTCAAATAGGTGTAACTACTGGGTTACAACAACTATTAGAGCATGGTTTTTTTCATGCTGATCCTCATCCAGGTAATTTGTTCGCTATGTCCGATGGTCGCATGGCTTACATTGATTTTGGCATGATGGATCAATTGGAGGAAACAACCAAGGAAAGTTTAGTTGATGCTTTAGTGCATTTAGTAAACAAGGATTACGGCGATTTAGCCACGGATTTTGTCAAATTGGGCTTTTTAACTGCAAATACCAATATTGCCCCCATTGTACCAGCATTGGAAGCCGTACTAGGGAACGCTATTGGTAAAAATGTCAATGACTTTAACTTCAAAACCATTACTGATGAGTTTTCGGAATTGATGTATGAATATCCTTTCCGTGTGCCGGCGAAATTTGCTTTAATTATTCGTTCTCTGGTGACACAAGAGGGTATTGCTCTAAGTCTCAACCCCAATTTCAAAATCGTAGAAGTGGGTTATCCTTACATAGCACGGCGGTTATTAACTGGGGAATCTCCCGCACTCAGACGGCGGCTATTGAATGTATTGTTTAAAGATGGTAAATTTCAGTGGCAACGGTTAGAAAACCTGATTACCATTGCTCGTACTGATAGTCAATTTGACGTTTTACCAACCGCAAAAATGGGTCTAGAATTTATACTTTCAGAAGAGGGTAAATTCTTACGTCGTCAATTAGTATTAGCCCTGACCGAAGATGACCGTTTACACACGGAAGAAGTCCAACGTTTATGGGATTTGGTCAAAGATGATTTACCACCAAATCGCTTACTAAATGTGGCAATTAGCCTGTTAACAGAGTTTTCCAAAGAAAGTGTAGCAGCTATTTTAGCAAAGTAATTTGTTACCAAATAAAAACGAATTTTAATAACAACCAGGAGTTTTCATGTACTATTACCCTTTACAACCGCCCTACTTTTTACTATTAGTTGGTTTTCTCACGGCTTTAACTTCTGGTCTGGCTCTATCTGGGACATTAAAAGTAATTGTTCAGCAATGGCCTGATGATAAGTCTACTCAAGAAAATACTAATACTCGTTCTTTTTATAAACAATTATTAGTCCCATTTATTGGTATTACGAGTGGTGTTTGTTTATTTATTACTTGCGGTTTAGAGATATTCGGTTTTCCCTCTGAACTAGCTTTGGGTGTGGGTTTACCAATAAGTTTGTTAACTTGTGTATTTCTTTGGTGGCAATTAGGAGGTTTGCTAGATTATGTTAAAAGTCAAGGAATGCAATCTCTAGATTTAGATTCTTGGTCTTAATAGCTGTTTGAAAAGTCATGAGATGTATAAATAAACCCCTTTTGTTAACTTGTCCTGGCTTGGAGGAGAGGTTTTTAAAAACCCTCTTTTCTCCCAGTCAAGCAGGTTAGGGGGTTTTATTTATTTAGACGCGGTTTGTAACCGCCAAAACTTCTCAGTTCATTCAATAAAAATACTTCCAAAACGATAACCTTTCCCATAAACAGTATAAATAAGTTGAGTTTTATTCCCTACTTCTACCTTACGACGCAACAGACGAATTAAAGCGGGAACAACATTACTATTAGGTTGTTCCTCATGTTGCCATAAATGCTGTAAAATTTGGGCATGAGTTAATAATTGTCCGGTGTTTTCCATAAAGTATTGTAATAACTGACTTTCTTTTTGCGAGAGTTCAATTATTCTTCCGTGACGATAAGCTATTTGATTTTGGATATCAAGTTCCAAATCTCCTACAATTAATTTTCCCGTTATATTGCTATGAGATTCTGTACCAGCACGACGCAATAAAGCCCGAACTCTTGCTAGTAATTCCCGCAATTCAAAAGGTTTTACTAAATAATCATCAGCACCCGCGTCTAAACCTTGAACTCTATCATCAAGAGTATCTTTGGCTGTGAGAAATAACACAGGAGTTGTTTTACCTTGAGAACGTAATTCCTGACAAATCTCCAACCCAGTTTTTCCTGGTAACATCCAATCTAAAATCAGTAGATCATAACTGCCCATTTTTGTCAAATTGCTGCCACTGATGCCATCATAAGTAGTATCAACACTGTAACCTTCACGGGTTAAAAGACGACTTAAAGGGTCAGTTAGTTCAATTTCATCATCAACTAATAAAATTTTCATTTTGTTGGCAATGGACAATATAGATATATTCTCAATATAGTGAATTATAAACACATTAAGGACATCAAAAAAAGAATGTTAACTGTTGCCATACCAAAAGGTGAATTACTTAAACCTACTCTCAAGCTATTACAATCTGTGGGATTAGATTTTAGTGCTTTCTTAGAATCAGGAAACCGTCAATTGCAAATTCCTGATACTAGTGGACAAGCCAAAGGGCTGTTAGTCCGAGCGCAAGATGTGCCTGTTTATGTAGAATATGGTCAAGCACAGTTGGGAGTTGTGGGTTACGATGTTATTAGAGAAAAACAGCCTCAAGTAGCGCAATTAGTAGATTTAAAGTTTGGATATTGTCGAATGTCTGTGGCTGTAAAAGCGAACAGTTCTTACAAATCTCCTTTAGATTTACCCGCACATGGTCGGGTTGCTTCTAAATATGTAAATTGTGCGCGAGAATATTTCCAAGGTTTAGATTTACCCATAGAAATTGTCCCTTTGTATGGTTCTGTAGAATTGGGTCCAATTACGGGAATGTCGGAAGCAATTGTTGATTTAGTTTCCACGGGCAAGACTTTAAAGGAAAATGGTTTAATTGAAATTGCCACTTTGTATGAAAGTACAGCGCGGTTAATCGTTCACCCTTTAAGCTACCGTTTGAATACAGGTAATTTACATCAATTAATTGCACAAATGCGGTTAGAAATACTCAACCCAGTTTAATTTATTAGTATAGGCAATTAGTAGGTTGGGTTGAAGAATGAAAACCAACATTTTCGAGATTTTTTTGGGTTTCCCAAAGCCTCAACCCAACCTACAAAATTATTCACCTTTTTCTGTTTTGCTGACCGAACTAAGTTGATCTAAAATTGTCAAAACTTCTTGTTCAAATGCAACTTGAGCGCGGTTAGTTTTACCCCCAATATATAAAGTTTCACCTTTTTGTAAAGCCCAAATTTGGGAATGGGAAAAATAACTCATGACTACACCCAACATTAATAAACCAAAGCCAGTATAAACAATGGGAATACCCGGATCAAATTTAATTTGTAAACCTGTACTACCAATGACATCAATAATTTTTAAATTAACTCCATTTACAGGGATAGACATTCCTGCACGCACAGTATTAATTAATTTACCTTGAGCATCATAAATTAATACCATTCCTTGTAAATCTTTAGCTAATAGAGAAACACCTTCGCTTAAATCAGGTTTTGTTGGTATCCAAGTTCCCCAAATTCTACCTTTACCTTTGGTGTCTAATTGTGCCATTGGTAATTGGAAAATTGGACTTTTATTTAATCTTACCTGAACGCTGGAAATTCCCCAATCTGTTTGATAGAAAACTACACCATGATAACGCAGAGGTTTGTTAACATAAATCTTCTCATGATTAACTTCTTCACCTTGATTATTCAGCACAGACATATCTGAATAAAATTGGTCAATTCCTCCCGTTGGTGTGTAATCAATCCAAAAGCGATTAACGCGCACAGACCAATCTTTTAACACATCTTGAGAAGACCAAGCACCAGCATCAACAATATTTTTTACTTGGAATGTATCCCCACTAGAAATCATTTCTTGAGCCATAAATCCCGTCATTGATCCACAAATTCCGCCTAATAAAATGGCGACAATACCAATGTGAACAATGATCGGACCAATGCGACCAATTATACCTTTACGAGCATACAGAATATCATCTTTCTCTTGAAAAATCCGATAACTTTTTTGCTGCAAAATTGGCGTAATTGACTGTAGGGAAACACCATCTAATTCAGCACTCAAAGCTAATTTTTGAAATTGGCGAGGTTCTGCGTAATATTTCCATTTTTGAGCAGCTTTCAGGGCTGGTAATTGACGAGTAAAGGTACAAGCTGTTAAACTCGTTCCAAATAGAACTAATAAACTCAAAAACCACCAAGTTCGATATACATGATCTAACCCGACTACTTGAATAACTTTCCAAGTGAGAAACCCAAATAAAGCGGGATGTTCTGGATAGTTAGATTGGTAAAATGCAGGTAATTGTCCTTGTTCAATGACAGTACCACTAACACTAAATAAGGCAATTACTAATAAGAGGATAATTGCCAAACGTAAATCAGTTAATATGGGTAAAATTTTTCGCCGTACAAATTTACCAGGTATTAACCACCAAATTAATTCTGTGGATGTTGTTTGATCTAAAGTCATTATTTAGAAACTACTAATAGGGATACGAGAAACTAAGGAAAAAACACCAAAACCTACTAATAATGCCCCGCTAACAGGATTTATCCAGCCAGACCAACGGCGCAATTCTAATAGTTTTTTAATACTAGCAGTAAACGTACCTGCTAAAATTAATGGAGCTACATATCCGGCTGTATAAGCAAGTAGTAAAACAGCACCTAAAACTAAATCTTGGCTATTAGCAACCCAACCCAATAAACTGGCTAAAACTGGTGTGCTACAGGGGGAAGCAACCAACCCAAATGTTAACCCAAGAGAGTAGGAACGGACTCCGGGTGGCAAATCTTCAGAAATCCAATTTGTGTCATTTAAAGAAGGAAATTGTATGGGTAATGCTTCTAATAAGTTTAATCCCATAATAATAGCAATAATGCTGACAATAATTGGTAAACCAATTCCTATTTGACCATAGACTTTACCTACTAAACCTGCTATAATGCCCATTCCGGCCAGTGTAGTTGCTAATCCTAACGCAAACCAAGTTGATTGAACTGCTGCTTGTAAGCGGGTTTTAGCTTCATAACCACCAATATAGCCAATAGTAATGGGCAACATAGACAGCATACAGGGTGTAAGACTGGTAAGTAAGCCCGCAGCAAAAATAATGCCAATACTCACAATACTTAAGTGGGTAAGTTGGTTAGTAACCAGGGTATTAGCAAATTGTTCCAGTTGGTAAATTCGGGTTTCTAGAATTTCTAACATGAGTATCTTTAAGTAAAAAATGCTTACTCTGGTTGAATTTTAACATATTTTGGGTGATAAAGTGATGAAAACAAGTAAATATTAATTAGGATTAATTAGGGTGTTGCCAGATATTTTCCCGGATTTTTGTGAAAGATTGATGAATTTCTAGTAAAGATTGCCCAGAATCAGGTTAATTATCCTGAAGATTATTTTAGGATTAAATCAACATCAAATATCCGTAGAAAACCGAAAATAGTAGTTGCAAAGGAATCTACCACCATGGCTCAAAAAACCAGTAAAGTTTTACAACAATCTGGAGTTATTCCCTATAGAATAATAGAGGGAAAAGTAGAAATTTTATTAATTACAACTCGTAAACGTCAAGGTTGGGTGATTCCTAAAGGGGGACTTTGTAAAGGTATGAGTCCTCATGAGTCAGCAGCAAAGGAAGCATGGGAAGAAGCGGGAGTTTTAGGTAGAGTCACAACGGAAAAATTTGGTAATTATAAATATCGCAAACGGGGGAATATCTATCGAGTAAATTTATTTTTATTACCTGTAGAAGAAGTATTAGAAGATTGGCCAGAAGCCACTGCAAGGGAAAGAAAATGGTTAGAAGTTAAGCAAGCTGCTGAATTAGTGAAGGAAAATTCACTAAAAAGAATTATTCAGACTTCATTAATAATGAACCAATAGAAGAGTATTTAAATTATCTCAAAGGACAAATTATGACTTTTGAGATAATTATGGGTAAAATGATCTACTACATTTGTATCACTTAATTCTAAATTATAAAAATCTACAAACTCATGATCAATATATGGTCCTGCGTGCCAAGTTCCCACATCTAATTTAATAAAACAATTTCCGGGAATGTGAAAAGCCGCAATTTTTGACAATTCAGGTTCATTTATATGATTATTTGGTGGACAAACTACCATAAACCAATCTTTACCATCTAAAGAACCTAAACATTGAGTACATTTGACATGACGAGTAATGTGGTGAAATTTTCTACCTTTTTCCTGTAACCGCATAATATAAAAACGGGGAATACCATTTTGTAAATTTAATTGTGCGTCTTCTTGATCAAAATTTTTGCCATCTTTACTGGCATATATTACCTGTCCATAGGGTTGAAAATTCTCTGGTGTAATTAATTGAGATGGTAATTTTTGGATTTTTGATAATGTACTCATAAGTTCTTGACTAAATATTTGGGTGTGACTGAATTAAATTTTAAAAAACCAAGATTTGAAATCTCAAAATTTGCGACTTTGCGACCTTGCGGCTTTGCGCGAAACATACAGCAAGTTCAGCTTGAGTGAGCTACAATGCGGGCAAGATGCCCGCACCACTGTAATATTGTCATTATGCAAGGCACTTCTATTTTATCTTTATTATTCCGAGAAAAAGAGAGAGGAAATATATTTTCCTGCCTCTAATTTCCAGTTAGCAAAATTTAGATTTTGCCAATGTAATGTAGTCCTAAAATAATACCGGCTCCCAAGATATGTCCAAAAGAAGCAGTTGCTAGTACAGCGGGTAAACCAAAACCACCGAAAAATTGAGGCGCTGGTAATTCTGGTTTAGCGTTAGGCTGCTGAATGGTAAATTTGCCCACAGCGATCGCAAAAATATTGGCTACAATCATAATGATGCCAATATTAGGACTCCATTCTAACGTTGTTGTAGCTGTAGCCAACAAGGTTGAAGTTAACATCTAAATTTACTCCTGATATTTGGGGATACTTAACAATATCATCTAAATATTCGGTAATAAAAATCTATATCATTGCTTACTTTGTAGTAAAATTTAACATTTGTTTGCAATTCACAATAGAAACAATCATACTACTGAATAGCCAGTTTTAGTGTTTTATCATACTTATGCTATCTGGAAGGGCTGATAATTGGTAAGATAAAAGTAATTACTTCCTGAAATTGATCATGTCCTCAACTATTAATTCCTTACCACCTGCGCTGAAAAAAATTGTCGAACGCTTTCAAAGGGCTACAGAACCCAAAAGACGCTATGAACAGTTAATATGGTACGCTCAAAAACTGCAAGAGTTTCCTGAAATTGACAAACTCCCAGCAAACAAAGTTCCCGGTTGTGTTTCTCAAGTATATGTCACCGCATCTTTAGCAGATGATAAAGTAATATTTCAGGGTGATTCTGATTCCCAATTAACCAAAGGATTATTAGCATTATTGATAGAAGGATTAAATGGATCAACACCCACAGAAATAGTCCAACTTACTCCCGATTTTATTCAAGAAACTGGCTTAAATGTTAGCTTAACGCCTTCTCGTGCTAATGGCTTTTACAACATTTTTAAAACTATGCAAAAAAAAGCTTTAGAATGTAAGTTAGAAAGTTAGGGATTAGGAAATAAGTAAATTCTTTCTAATTATGAACTTAATCAGATGTCTACTAATTTATTAACAAATCCCGCTGCTGCATTTGGTGGTAAAGTACAGGAATATCCTTGGCAATGGGAAAATCAGGAATTACGAATAGTATATGAAACCCTTGGCCAAGGTTCACCCATTCTATTATTACCAGCCTTTAGCAGCGTTTCTACCAGGGCAGAAATGGCAGAATTAGCGAGATTAAGTGAAGCAGGTTTTTCTACTCTATCTTGGCATTCCCAAGGACAATTATTAGCCGCAGGTGGTGAACAAGGAGAATTAATTATTTTGTCAACTTCTTTGGGGAATTGAAAATTAAAAATACCTTGAAATTTGCTAAGGTGTTAATTAAGGTTTAGTATTTTTGTATAGGTTGTTTGGAGATAATAGTAAATTATCACACCAGCACAAAAACAAGAAATCCTGAATTTACGGACATTAAAGTTAACACCAAAACAAATAGCCGGAAAACTAGGTATCAAAGTATTAGAAGTTAATGCAACGATTCACAATCAAGCAGAACAAAGGAGAATTATTTTTTATGAGTCGGTTTTAAGCGACTTTTGTTTTTAGACAGGGAATTTATTCCCTGGCTGTCTTATATAGACTGAGGTAGATTTAGTAAGTCTGTCATCTAAATATGGATATAAAAATAATTTAAAAACAGAAAATGAAAAACTACCTGATAATATCAAAAAATATCTCAGATAATAATCATTAGTATTAAATCGAAAGATATCGCCTGAATCCGATTCTATTAAAATAGAAAACCCAACCAACCCTTAAACAATATGCAAAGTATCACCTGCATTTTACACAAAGACCAGATTCAAGATCATTAGTTTTCGCCAAACAACAATAACAGATTTTAAAATAGTCTGTATGTCCTTCTAAAATTTCCCCCGGATTACAATCATCTTCATAACGAGCTAGTTGGACAATTTCTCCAATCAGATTTTGCTTCTTTTCTTGATCCAAATGATCAAAACAATGCTCACGTCTTGTAAATTGTAATCACTTCATTTAACATATAACTTCCGCTATGATTTGACATACAATTTACTCCTATTGAAAAACTGAGAATATCGCATTTATTGTATCATAGTACAAATATACTTGTAAATCCTGTAAACAATTTTTATAAATGTAATTTTAGATACCATGTATACGGTTAACCTAGCGAGTCTAAAACAACAATTCAGTTTAATAAAAATTATCACAATGAGAATTATTGCTCGGAGTACCCTAAGAGAATATTGGCAAAAACATCCTGATACAGAACAGCCTTTAAAAGCATGGTTTGATGATGCTTCCCGTGCAAATTGGCAAAGTCCATCAGATATTAAAGAAGTTTATGCTAATGCCAGTATTATTGCCAATAACCGAGTAATTTTTAATATTAAAGGTAATAATTATCGTTTAATTATCCATATTCGTTATGAAATTGGCATTATTTTTATTCGCTTTATTGGTACTCATCAAGAATATGACAAAATAGATGCTACTATTGTTTAAGGAGGCTTGATATTATGAACTTAAAACCCATTAGAACAGAATCAGATCATCAACAGGCATTAAAAGAAATCGAACAAATTTTTGATGCTGAACCTAATACACCAGAATATGAGAAATTAGATATTTTAACGACTTTAGTAGAAGTCTATGAACAACAAAATTATCCTATTGATCCTCCATCTCCTATCGCAGCTATATTATATTATTTAGAAAGTCGTAATCAAGGAGTTTCTACTTTTATTGAAAATTTAAAATATCATGGAGTTAGTGAAGAAATAATTAATATAGCTTTAAATGAAATGACTCACTGATTATTGATTATCATGTCATCAAATAATTGCAGTCAGAGGTAAATTATAGTAGTTTAACTTAAGAATGAGACAAAAAGAGTATAAGATTGAAGAGAGAAGGTAT